>JASLNX010000120.1 GCA_030745815.1 archaeon | reverse complement strand
GAGACGGCGGACTGACCTTTATGCAGCTTGACCCGCCAAACTATAATATTGCAGATTGCGGAAAGATTGCAAAGGTTGCTGAGGAAAACGGCCTTGACGCGTTTGCAGTTGGTGGTTCAGTTGGCGCGCAGGGAAAGCAGCTTAATGATGCAATAAAGCTTGTTAAAGAAAATTCGTCTCTTCCAGTAATAATTTTTCCAGGAAACATTGCTACTCTTTCAAGGCATGCTGATGCCCTTTACTTTATGTCAATGCTTAACAGCAATGACCCTTATTGGATTACTGGAGCCCAAATTGGTTCGGCTTTCCCAATAAAGCAAATGGGGCTTGAGGTTATTCCAACATCTTACATTATTATTGAGCCAGGTGAGGCAGCTGGTTGGATGGGCAGAGCCCAATTAATTCCAAGAAACAAGCCTTATCTTGCGGCGGCAACAGCTCTTGCAGGTCAGTATATGGGAAGCAAATTAATTATTCTTGAGTCAGGAGGCGGAGCTCCGCAGCCTGTTCCAAAGGAGATGGTTGCTGCAACAAAAAAGCAAATTGATATTCCTCTGATTATTGCAGGCGGAGTTAGAACAAAAGAGTTTGCCTACGACACAATCAAGGCCGGAGCAGATGTTATTCACGTTGGAACAGCTCTTGAAGCATGCAACGGCGACTTGGTAAAAATAGGCAAAAAGTTCAAGGAAATAACGTCAGCAGTTAAAAAGGCTGGAAAGGAAAAGAAGTAAAGAATTAAATTCTCTGCACTCACTAATTTTATAATGGGTAAAGCAAAAACAAAGGTACACATTGAAAATAAAAATTCAGGCGCAGCAAAAAATCCCACCTTTGCCCTGCGTAAGTCATCTGCCCTTTCAATTACAAGGGCCTCAATCGTTTTCATTTCTCTTCTCTCCTCTTAATTCGGCAACAGTCTTCCCAACGGCTTCCTTCACCCCAACCTTTGCTTTCCAGCCGGCGGCCTTAATTTTTGCTGTGCTGTAGTATCGCTCTCTTACAAGCCTTTTCACGTGTTGTGGTAATACAACTGTTTTCTTGCCGGTAAGTTTTGATTTTAGTAAATAAATTATTGCAAGAGCCTTTCCCAACCACAATGGGATGGTTTTCACCGCTCCCTTGATTCCAAGCTCTTCCCTAATCATTCCATATAGCTGCTTTAGTGTTGGCGCTTCTTCTCCTGCAGCCAAGTAAACTTCTCCAAAGCACTCTTCTTTTGCAAGAACAAAGGTTAGGGCTGAAACCAAATCCTTTATGTAAATTGTTTGAAAGTGATTTTCTCCAGATCCAATTAGTGGAAAGTTTTTAGCAGCAAGTTTTGCAATCCCCTTCCAGTAGTTGTTTGGCCCAAGAACCAGTACGCTTCTAATTGTTGTTATTGGAAGCATTTCCTGGCTTTCCCAAACAATTTTTTCAGCGCGGGCCTTGCTTGTTTCATACATTGTTTCGGGCGCAATTTCTGATTTTTCATTAACTTTTCCTTTTGCAAGAGCATGCACTCCCGCAGTACTTAAGTAAACAAGCTGTTCAATTCCTTCTTTTGCACTTGCTTCTACAACGTTTTCTGTTCCTTTAACATTTATTTCAATCATTTGCTTTGACTTTGTTTCGTCAAGTAATGCCGCAAGGTGAAAGACAACTTTCTTTCCCTTAATTGCTTTTTTCAATTGCCCTAGTTCAAGTATGTTTTGACCACTACTTGCGTCAAATCCTTCTACTTCGTGGCCAAGCCTAACTAGCTCTTTTACAAGCGCTTTTCCCACAAAGCCACTGCTTCCGGTTACCAAAATCTGCATTCTAATCATAATTCTGTGAACAAATATTTAAATTGATGTAAACTCATCTAACTTACTGAATTTGTTGAGGTTTTTTGGTTGCACCGCGGAATGATGTTTTTGTACACTAGAGTTCATAGTGATCTTGGCGCGGTTCCAAAGAATGTTAAGTCCCTTATTTTTGGATTGTTTGTTTACTGTATTGCCTGGGGGATTCTTGATCCCTTTCTTGCAATCTTCTTTCACCAAGTAATGGGAAACTATTCTCTTGCAGGACTTTTGTATGGTCTTTTCTTTTTGATTGGCGCAGGCTTATCAATTCCAGTTGGAGACTTAGCTGATAAGGTGAACAGAATAAAGTTTATTGCTTTTTCAATTCTGGCGTATCCTTTAATTGGACTGCTTTACTTTGCAAGCGTTTTTGCAGGGGCGTTTTCTCTTGCAGCGGTTTTTGTTGCAAGGCTCTTGCATGGTGTTGGCGCATTGTTTTGGATAATGTCAGCAGGATTTATTAGGGAGAATTCTCCAAAGGAGGAGACATCTGCTATGTTTGGGCTTTACATTAGCGTGTGCAGGTTTGCATATGTTATTGCTCCCTTGTTTAGTATTCCAATTATTCTCTTTCTTGGGTTAAGTACTACGTCAATTAATTGGCTGTTTCTGGTGCTAATTCCTTTTCCAATAATTTCAGCCATTTTACTTTTTAGAATAAAGGATAAGGGCATGCCGTTTCCGGCCGCAATTAACGAAGTGGTTGTAAAGGACGGGGTTGTAAAAAAGGAACTGCAGGATTTAAGAGAAATGGGGTTTGCAGGGACGTTTGTTATACTGCTTGGTTTTTTCATTAAGGCAATTGAGGCAATAATTCTTTTCCTTATTCCGCTTTACATGGCCTCATTGAATCTTGACCTGGTGCACATTGCAATTATTTTCTCAATAATTAACATTCCATACCTTCTCTCATTCTTTTTCGCAGAACTAGCTGACTCCTGGGGCAAAATTAATGTAATTTCCCTTGGATTCTTGTTAACAGCATTCGCCCTTACTGCAATTGCCTTTATTCCAGTAACATCTAGTGCCTTTTATGTGGCCTGCTTTGCCCTTGGAGTAATTCTTGCATTAATTCGTCCGGCGGTAAACGGTTTAATTACTGATATTACTCCGCGCGTTAATGAAGGGGAAATAACTGGGCTTTTTACAACAGTTCTAAAAATCGGGGGCTTTGTGTCAGCTCTTTCTCTAGGAATTCTTTCAGACTTTTTTGGTCTGTCCTTTCCATTCCTTCTCTTTGCAGCGCTGCTTTTGGTAATGTCAGCTGTAACCTACTCGATTAAAAGAAAAATCGTTGTAAAAATATAATGATGGAATCAATTGAAATAGACGGATCCCAAGGAGAAGGCGGAGGCCAAATTCTTCGAACCTCATTTGCTCTTGCCGCATTAAAGGGCCAGTCAATTAAAATTACAAAAATTCGCGCTGGACGAGAGCGTCCTGGTCTAAAACCACAGCATGTGGCTGCGTTGCAGGTTCTTTCAAGCATTTGCACTGCAGAAATTAAGGGAGCAGACAGAGGGAGCGAGGAAGTTGAATTTTCTCCAAAAGAAATAAATTCAACCGCATTAAACGTTAACATTGGAACCGCTGGAAGTATTTCACTTCTTTTGCAGCAACTTTTGCCGGTTGCCCTCAAGGCAAATCTTAAAATCAGAATTTTTGGTGGCACAAACGTTGACTGGAGTCCGCCAATGGAATTTTACCAAGAGCTTTTTTTCCCGCTTCTTAAAAAAATGGGCGCACGCTTTGAAGCAAAGGTAAGCAAGCGCGGTTACTTCCCAAAGGGAAAGGGCTCAGTAAATTTTTCAAGTGGAAAAGTAAAACTTCCTCTTAAGCCAATTAACTTGGGCAACTTTTTAGGAGTTGAGGAAGTGGCAATGTTTTCTCACAGCAGCAACTTACCAAAAGACGTTTCCCTTATTCAAGCGTCTTCTGCAAAAAAACTAATCCTTGAAAAATTCCCGGGCACGGTTTTTTTTAAAACAATTGAGTTCAAAGAAAAATCCAACACCATTGGAAGCGGCATAACCCTTATTGCGTCAGACTCTAAGGGAAACAAGTTGTGTGCTTCTTCGTCTGGGAGACGCGGAAAGCAGGCTGCAGTTGTTGGAAAGGAGGCCGCAGAAAAACTTATTTCAGAAATTTCAGCAGGAAAGGCAGTCGACTCCCATACTGCCGACCAACTTATTCCTTTCATGGCCCTTGCAAATGGCAAGTCCACAATTCACTGCGGCAAACTAACAAAGCACTGCCTTACAAACATTGCTATTTGTGAAAAGCTTCTTGGAGTAAAATTTGAAGTAAAGGGAATAGCAGAAAAGCCTGCGAAAATTTCTGTTGAAGGAATCGGATTTACTTAATTTTTTCAACCAGATAGTTTCTGTTCTTAAAAAACAGCTTTCCTTGTTCAATTATCTTCTTTTCAGCTTCCTCGTTTCCCAAGTCGATTGTTTCTTGCACAAAGGAATAGTTTCGCCCAAGCCAAAGGGGAATTAAAGCGTCAATTACTTTGTCTTCGTTTCCTTTAAAGGACGAAACGCAGTCAAAAACAATTTTACTCCAGAGGTCTGACTCAATGGTTTCTTTGTCTGCTGAACTAACTTCTGCAAAAACCTTTTCGCTCAAAACGTCTTTCCAGTTCCCTGCTTGTTCTTCTTTTCCTTTTCTAAAATTTTCAAGCATTTTGTCAGCGCTAACGCTTAAATCCTGCGGTTCAACAAATCCGTTTTTTCCCAAGACCTCAATTTCTTTTACCTCGTTTAAGCCTGTCCATTTTTCTCGTTCAGATGTAACAATTCCAAAGAGTGTTCCAACCACTTGCTCAAACATTGGCTTAAGATTTCCAGCAGGGTCTTTTGCGTCGTGAACCTTGCTCCCCAAGAAAACCTGCTTTATTTCAAACCCGTTTAGAACCGCGTTACTTGTCATAAAAATGTCTATCCCAAACTTTGCAACATTGCTTGCCCAGTCTCCTTTCTTTAACCAAAAATCAGCAAGTCTTGCGCTAAAAGAAAAATCCCCGCCAATTGGCTGCCTAATGTTTTGGCAGAACAAGCCGTAAGTTGAAGGAAAGCATATTTGGTTTGTTATTGTGCCGTCGTACTTGTGCCTGCTGTAGTAGGGTGTGCAGTAGTCTGTTCCCTTTTCAAGCGGAGAAACCATTTTCTTAATCCACTCAGGGCGAATGCTTCTAAGATCACTATCAACTACAACAAAGTACTTTGCTCCTTTTAAAAGGCCCATTTCCCAAATTTCCTTGAAAGCACTTCCCTTTCCCGGAATGGGATTTTTGTATAACACAAATTGCTTTTCAGCTTCTGTTTCAACTGCCTCAAAGGCCTGCTTTGTTCCATCAGAACTTCCGCCGTCAGAGTCAACAATTAAAGCTTTCATTCCAGGAAAGTATTCGTTTAGCCCCTTGTCAACTTGTTCTACAACAAATCCAATTGTTTTTTCATTGTTATAAGACGGAATGCCAACAAAAATATCTATCTCTGCCATAAAACCAAAAAGATTAAACAGCCTAATGTCTTAAATAGGATATGGCGAAGAAAAAGTCCGGGAGTTTAACGCCTGCGCAACAAATTATAGCCGCTCAAAAGAGAAGAAGGGTCCCAGCAGCACTTCGTGGCCAGCACACTCCTGCAAGAAAGGCCCTTGCAGACGCCATTCGTGGTACTAAAACCAGGGGCAAGTTTAAGGGAGGGGTTCGCCAGAGGGATCGCCTTTCTGCAGACGGTAAGAAATATGTTTTCAAGAAGAAGGCAGGAGGGGTTGATCGTAAAGTTGACAACCCATTTAGGTTTGTTGGAGGATATCAGCGTGCAAGAAGCTTGTTCAAAAGCGGGGTTCTTGGGACAAGAATAGTTGACAAGGCCCGCGCAACACTAAAGAAAAAGGGAAAGCTTCGTATTCTCGATATTGGTTCCGCGGGCGGTCAGTACTGGCATTATTTTCTAAAACAGTTTACGGCAGAGGAGCGTTCTCTAATTGAAATCCACACACTTAATCCAGACAACCATTATTTAAAATTGCTTAAGACAGTAACGCCTGCAGAGAATCAGCACGTTGGAGTTATTGAAACGGTTGCACCACAAAAGCTTGGGAAGTTTGATATTGCAACAGGATTCTATTCAATCGGAGAAAAGACCGGAACAACGGTTTATGACAGTTTCAGAAAAATAAAAAATTTGCTTGCCCCTGGCGGAACAAGTTATTCTTTTATTGGACACAAGGGCATGCGCGTTGAACCTGACAAGGCAGGCCTTAACAAAATGCTTGGGTCACGCTTCAACTTGGATATGTTCAAATGGGACAAGAGAACGTTTAACCACCCTGTTGTTTTCACCAGGACTAAATAATTAGAAACCCAAGTAGCTCTGGTTTGAGTAGAACGATCGCTACTCCCAATAAAATAAATGGCCCGAACGGCGGCATGTTTTGGTAAACCGGAACCACACTAACGCCCAATTCTTTTAGCTTTTGAATTTCTTTCTTTCCAATAATTCCCTTGCCTTTCATTGAAAGCTTTTTCTTTAGTTCAGGGTCCAAAAATTCTTCTGCAATTACTTCGTCTTCTTCAAGTTTTCCTAGTTCAATATCTCTTAGGAAAAAGTTTTTCTTAATTCCTTTTTCAAGAGCTAAAAACAAAAGTGCAAAGCCCGACGCAACAACAAACACGGCAATTGTTTCAACCGGCAAAAGCTGTGCTTCAAAAACGTAGTAAAAGTATACGGCCATTACTATACCAAGAACCCCGGCCTTCAAAATCCCGTCCTTGTTTTCATTTAAGTCAATTCCTTTTCTCCAATATTTTGATGTATAGTATACGGAGTAAAATACTATTGAGGAAAGAACCGCCACAAGCAGTACATGTACAACAAAGACGTTGCCGCCAAAAAACGGCAAGAGCATTGCAATCCCCGTAAACAATTTTACGTCTCCGCCTCCAAGTTTTCCAAACCAGTACAAAGCAAACCCTATTGCAAAAACTGCGATTGGAACAGCAAACAGTGCTAGTTCAAATTCAAGTAAATTTAGCAAAATTCCAAGAGCAATCATCGGGTAGGTAATCTTGTCAAGAATAAGCCCGGTTCTTGCGTCAGTGTATGCAGCTAATGCTGCGCCAATTAAAATCGCAGCCTGTCTAATTAACAAAATAACCATTTACGTTTCACCGTAGTGCTTTTTGTTTACTATTGGGGCAAGAGCCATTAACAGCCCCATTTCCTGAAGTTTACTTCTTGGAACAATCCCATTGGTCAATCTTCCAATGGCCCCAAGAGCGTCTCTCGTGTCTTCGTTCCATTCTTCTTGAAATATATCGCTTACTTCTTTTCCTTCAAAAACTTTGTCAACAACCTTTTTCGGGTATTCAAATGAGGGGGTTAAACCCAGATGAATTTCTTTTCCGTCAAATATTGCGTTTGCCGCAGTATCAAGGTATCCTGTTTTTGTCCCGGCAACTTTGAATAATCCTGCTTCCATTCCAACCGAGTAATCGCATTCTTTTTCCCAAGCAGCCTTTGCCCTGTTTACTGCTCCCTTAATTGTTTCCTCAAGAGATGTTGGCTGGTCGCTTACCCCGCTTTTAACATCAACGGCCTTTACTTCAAATTCCTTGAAGTATTTTCCAAAAGCACCTTCAACAGCTTTTACTTTTGCAGGGCTTTTACTTCCAACCAAAATAAGCATTTTATTTCTCCACCGAACTTGTGTAAACAACCTTTGCTCCGATTCCCATTACAATTACGCTTAAAGCAAGCAGTGCAATCCAGAGCCAGCTGTAATCACTTATTTGGGGCGGTTCTGTTTCATTAACCGGTTGCTGTACAACTTCTCCACCTGAAATAATAGTTAACGGGGCATAGTACTCGTCCACTGTTGGCACTTCTACTGCAAAAACCATGCCAAACAGAAGGAAAAAGACGCAGGCAATTATTAGAAATCCTGCTCCAACAAATAGAACGTTTTCTGTTGCTTCTGCCGCCATTTAATTACCTAAAGTGTTTTTTCATTTTCTTTTTTCTTCCAAACATTGAGGCAAGTTTGTTCATGTCAAGTCCACCTTTTTTCTGCAGTGCTTTTTCATCAATGTTTCTAAATTTCTTAAAAACTTTCCCCATTTGTTTGAATTGCTTTATTAGTTCGCGAACATCTGCTTCTTTTTTCCCAGCGCCCTTGGCAATTCTTAAAATTCTTGACTTGTTTAGTTTGTCAGGATTTAATTTTTCTTCCTTTGTCATGCTGTCCATTATTACCTTAAAGCCATCAAGCTTTCCTTCCGTCATGTCAAGCATTTCTTTTGGAAGCTGCATTTTCATTCCAAGCATTTCCGCAACCTTTGTCATTGGCCCCATTTTTCTTGTTGCAGCCAATTGCTTGTAGAAAGTTTCAAGGTTGAATTCGCCTTTCAAAAGCTCTTCTGGAGAAAGTTCTTCGTCTACTTGAATTTCTTTTGCCTTTTCAAGTAGCGCCTCTAAGTCTCCGTAACCCATTACTCTTGAAAGATACCTGTCCGCATCAAATGATTCTAAATCGTCAATTTTTTCTCCAACCCCAATAAAATAAACAGGAGCCTTTGCAAGAGCGCATGCGCTTAGTGCTCCGCCTCCTTTTGCAGAGCCGTCCATTCTGGTTATTAAAACACCGTTTACTCCAACTGCTTTGTGAAATGCTGTTGCCTGCTTTTTTGCAAGTTGCCCTACATCTGCTCCAATAACCAGCCATTTTTCTTTTGGCTTTAATACTTTGTCAACCGCTTTTATTTCGTCTGAGAGTTCTTTGTTTAGTGCGTCTCGTCCTGCGCTGTCAACTATAACTAGGTCCATTTTTTTTAATTCCTTTAATCC
>JASLNX010000119.1 GCA_030745815.1 archaeon | reverse complement strand
GGAATGGTTCTTCACCTCAGAACACAAAGATTTCTGTAACCTGTAACATTAACCTCGATAAGCTTGAGACTGGTGCTGAGGATACCCTGTTTGAGGATTGGGTAGATGAATGTGGCATTTGTGAAGATAAGGGAAGATGTTGTGTGGTTGCTTTAGTTAACCCAAGTTAACTCGCAAATAGCTTTCTTTTCTTTTTCTTTTTCTTTTATTTTTTACTAAACAATAGGCCAAGCGAATAGTTTATATATCTCTTAACGCCTATTATTTTCTAAGATGTCTTTTGTAGGTTTTCTTAGGGAGGAAAAGGCGCAGAGTGAGTGGAGCAGCGTCTACATGCTTGTTATTTTGATAATTGCCGCTCTTCTTCTAATATCTGTAATAAAGCCAATGTTTAGGCAAAGCCAGCGCATTGTGCAAAAAACACAGCCTACATAGGCTAGGGAAAATGAAATAATATGGTTAATTCTAAAGGCCAGGAAAGCGCCCCGTTTGAACTGCTTATTGCGGTAATAATAATGGGTTTTGTTATTTTTGCCGGAATGCAGGCAATGCGACAGCTCTGGCTTCAGAAATGCTTTGGAACAACTGATGCAAAGCTTGAGGAATTAAAAACACTTGTTGAAACAAGCGTTTCACAAAAAAGCCCTAGAACAATTAATTTTAGGCTAAGCGGGTGCTTTAATGAAGGCGACGAAACCATTGAAATAACTGACCGGGACGAACCAGGGGTTTGCGCCGACTACTGTGGCTCGCCAAAGCCCTTGTGCAGTTTGCTTGAATACAGTAATGACGGTACCAGTTCTTTTACTATGATTAAATGTCTTGAGATTCCTCCAGACACTTTTTTCCCGTCTCAAAAGTATTCAGGCGGAAGCTGCAGTCCAAGAGACAAATCTGTTTTAATTGACCTTGAGGATGACATGCCACAAGGAGATTATCTTTTTGTGAACGAGACACTTGCAACTGATACATTTCCAACAATTTGTGCGTACCGAAAGGAGTTGTAGTAAAGGTGCTTGGATTTACATTAAGCAAGATAAATCTCTTGATTCTTGTTACAGCAACCTTTGCAATTGTTGCATACTTTATGTTTGGGCTAATGGATGTTGTGATAAGTGAGGCTGCTCAACAAACAATTGATGCTTACGCTGAAAAGGCAGCCAATGTTGTAACAAGTGAATCCCTTTGCTTTAAAACTCAGGCAACAATTCCTCGGCACATTTCTTACTTTGGGGGGCTGCAGGCTTCAAAAAGATTCTTTTACGTAATGCACATTTCGCGTTACCCTGAAACCCATAATGAGGATCACCTTTCATCACTTATTTTTGCGATATCTGACCGAAAAGACCAGGAGAAGATTCGTGCGGCAAGCAAAATTGATGTAAACGCTGAAATTATTTTCTACGATTGGAATCCAACAACAATTAATATAATTGACAATTCTGTTTCCACAATCACTCTTGACCCGCAGTCAATTAGCCCTCAAAAAGATTCGTTTATGGTAATAAAAGAGGTTGTGGCAGGAAAGAATTACTTGCATATAATTGCCTGTTCAAGTGATGGGATGTGCCCGGCTAACTGTGATTTGTCTTCTGAAATATTAAAGAATTCAAGGGGAAGTAACGAATTATCCCTTTGTTTAAATCCACAAACTTGTGCGCAGAAATGGGAGCGGCTGCGTTTGAACTGAATTGGTTGGAGTGAAAAGACTTGGCATTTTTAAATTCAAAAAAGGGTTTTCTTGGCCCAATAGGGGATGATCTCCCTAGCCTTATCCCGCTAGTTTTTGCCCTTACAATATTTTTCTACGTTTTTACTTTTACCTGGACTGCATTTGATGAAAAAAACCAATCGTTTGATCGAGAAATTGCACTACTAAGGGTTGCGTCAACCTTAAAGTCCAACAGTTATGTTTCCAATTATTCACAGTTTGTTGAAAGGTGTGAAGAGGCAAAAGGATTTAGGATGGTAAATTTTAAAGCCGGGCTTCTTGAATTGCCTGTTAAATTAGACGAACATTTTGAGGGGATTGATGTTGAGAAAATTTTATCACAAGCTGAAGTATTTTTTGAAGATCCTTTTACCGGGGACATTTATAAGTGTGGAAATGTTGATGGGAACGACAAAATAATGCTTGAAAGCGTTGAGATCCGTATGAGATTCTTTCCAATTGCGCTTGAGCGAGACTACAAGAAAGGTGGAAACAGGCACTTTTTTGTAAAGCCTATGCTTTTGGTGGTGGTGGCTTGGTAAATGAAAAGGGTCAGGCTGCGGTTACTGATGCAATTTATTTTCTAATGATTGTTAGTGGTCTAAGCACACTTCTTTTCTTTTTCTCAGTAAATTATGGCGCGTCAGTTGAAGAACAACTTGGCTTAGAGTATCTTTCAGAGTATGCTGTTTCGGCGCAAAAAACTCTTCTTTACTCGTCAATTACAAGAGTTCCAGGGCTAACGCTTGA
>JASLNX010000118.1 GCA_030745815.1 archaeon | reverse complement strand
AAGCAAGAAAAATATGCTGCTTCAAGGCAAGGCCCTCGACGCACTAAAGGCCTGCAACGACTTCAAAAAAGTGATTGAATCACTTGAAGAAGACGGCCAATTTATTCTAAGTAAAGATCTTGTTGAAGAAAAAAACAAACTTTTGGACGCGCCCAAATGCGAACTTGAACCAAAGGCAATTGTTGAAAAAAGCTCTTTTTTGCCAAGGGCCAAAGAATTAAACTCAAATCTTAAAATTCTAAAAGAACTTGATGTTACCGGCCAAAGCTGCTGCGAAGGCAAAGCCGAAGACTTCAAAAATCTTTTCAAAAACAAATTCAAATTTCTCTCAGGAATGCTTAAACGAAGGCACACTCTTTCTCCAAAACCCATCAAAAGAATTAAGGGAGTTGTCAAAAACGAAAAGCTTGACCTAATTGGGATGGTTTACAAAAAGTGGACCACAAAAAACGGACACCTTGCGTTTCAACTTGAAGACATTGAAGCAAGATGCATTGTTCTTGTAATGAAAAATGATGAAGAACTGGGCCGACTTGCAGAACACGTAATGCTTGACGACGTAATTGGTGTAAAAGGCATAAAATGGGGCGACGATTTAATTATTGCAAAAGATCTTTTGTGGCCTGAACTCCCAATGCGACCGCAAAAGTGTTCAGAAGAAAAAGTAAGCATTGCAAGCATTAGCGATATGCACATGGGCAGCAAACTGTTTTTGGAAAAAGAATTTCACAGATTTCTTGACTGGATAAATGGAAGAGTTGGCTCACAAAAGGAAAGAGAGCAAGCAGGAAACATCAAATACCTAATGATTGTAGGGGACAATGTTGACGGAATAGGAATTTATCCAAAACAATTTGACGAACTAAATATTCGGGATATAAATAAGCAGTATGACGCGTTCTCAAAACTTATCATGCAAATTCCAGAATACATTGAAATTGTAATAACTCCCGGACAGCACGATGCAGTAAGATGGGCTGACCCGCAACCAGCTATCCCAAAAGAATTTGTAAAAGAATTAAGCGAAATGAAAAACATACACTTTGTGGGTTCACCCAGCTGGCTTGAGGTTGAAACGTTGAAAGTATTGCTGTGGCATGGCGGTGCGCTTCACGACCTGATTTCAAACATGTCGTTTTTGGATTCAACGCACCCGCAAGACGCAACAGTTGAACTCTTGAAAAAGCGAGACCTAATGCCAGCGTACGGCTTAAGATATCCTTACGTTCCGGAAAAAAAGGACTTTATGGTTATTAGGGAAGAGCCTGATCTTGTGTTTATTGGAGATATGCACCACCATGGAATTGCCAATTACAGGGGAACAACAGTTGTTCACAATGGAACCTGGCAAGATAGAACAAACTATCAAATTAAACTAGGGCACACTCCAACACCAGGCGTTGTACCGGTAATTGACTTGCACACAAGAAAAATAAGCCAGAAAAATTTTATTGGAAAAAGTGGAGAAGAAGGCGAATAAGATGGCAGTTGAAATAAAGGTTAAGGCAGAAGAACAGGTCAAAAAGTATTACGACCAGATTATGACCAAAACCATGAAACAGTTTGATGCCGCATCAACCGCACGGGCAACCGGGCTAGACGTTGCTAACAGGGTTGAAACTATTCCTGTGTCTGATCTTGCTGACCGAACCGAAACAATAATCGGACCGCCTGGAATTGCAAAGCGCTACAGGGAGTCCATGAAGGAAACCAAGGGCGACCGAATGCTAACAATCTTCAAAATTTTTAAGGAGATTATTGAACAAGAATGGTGCGAAATCCCTGACCCGCAAAAAAGGGTTGAACAGGCAATAAAAACTGCGTTGGTAATTAACACAGAGGGAGTTGTTGTTGCCCCGCTTGACGGAGTGCCACAAGTTCTGATAAGCGAGAACCCTGACAAAAGTAAATACATTAACATATATTACGCAGGCCCAATTAGGGCGGCTGGAGGAACATCCGCAGTTCTTCCTGTAATTTTAGGAGATTATGCAAGAATTTTAATGGGCCTTGATCGTTACAAGCCAACAGAGGATGAGGTTGAACGCTACGTTGAAGAGTGCCAAATTTACGAAGAGCTTGTTTCAAGGCAGTACAAGATAACTGATGATGAGGTAAGAAAAATTGTAAGAGGGTGTCCTGTTTGTGTTAACGGCGAACCAACTGAAAAAAGAGAAGTAAGCGTTCATAGAGACTTGCAAAGGGTTCCTCACAACCGAGTCAGGGGCGGAATGTGCCTTGTTGTAAGCGAGGGAATTGGCCTAAAGGCAAGAAAGATTTTAAAATTTAGCAAAATGCTCAAGCTTGACTGGGACTGGCTTGAGAACATAATAAAGGTGGAGAAAAACGAGGCAGGCACAATTGAACTCAAACCCAACTGGAAGTATTTAGAGGGAACAGCTGCAGGCAGACCAATTTTTAGCTACCCAATGCGAGCAGGTGGATTCAGACTGCGCTATGGCCGGGCAAGGAATATGGGAATAATGGGAAAAGGGCTGCACCCTGCAACAATGCATTTGTTGAACGGATTTATTGCAAGCGGCACTCAAATAAAGGTTGAGCGGCCAGGAAAGGCCGCTGGAATGTGTGCTGTTGACGGAGTAGAAGGCCCAATTGTAAGGCTTCTTAATGGAAGCGTTGTAAAAGTTAATTCTCTTGAGCAGGCAAAGGATGTGAAAAGAAAGCTTGAGCGAATTTTGTTTTTGGGGGATTTACTTGTAAGTTTTGGAGACTTCAAATACAGCGCCCACCCTCTTGTTCCAGCAGGATACTGTTCTGAGTGGTGGAAACTAGAGTGTGAAAAAATTCTTAGAGGAATTAAGGCCGACGAAAGCCTTTTTGAAAAAGATTTGAAGGAACACGATAGTGTAAGTATTGAAAGGGCATTTGAACTAAGTGAAAAACATTCTCTTCCACTTCACCCAAACGCGCTATTTTACTACAGTGTTCTTGAAAAAGAAGAGCTTGTTAAACTTGTTTCCCTGCTAAGAAAAGCCAAAATTGAAGAAGGGCAACTAAAGGCCGAAAAGACTGAAGAGTTAAAGGAACTTCTTGAGAAAATCGGCGTTCCACACGAGGTTAAGGAAAATATGCTGATTTTTGCAAAACCTGAGTCTCTTGCTTTGGAAAAAACCCTTGCAATTGGAGGCAAGGAAGATGTTGAAAAGATTGCCGCTGAAAACGAAACAGTAATTAAAATGCTTTGCAAGCTAAGCGGCCTGGATGTAAGAGACAAAGCAGGAACGTTTATTGGAACAAGAATGGGTAGGCCAGAAGCAAGCAAACCAAGAAAGATGATTGGAAACCCGCATGTTCTCTTTCCAATAGGACTCTACGGCGGAAACACAAGAAGCGTTAACAAGGCAATGGAGTATTCAACGCATAACTCAACCCAGGGCAAAATTGAAGCGGACATTGCGCTCTTTAGGTGCCCCGAATGTAGCATAGAAATGCACACACCCTACTGCCATGCCTGCAACACAAGAACTACTCCAATAAAGGTCTGTTCAATGTGCGGAAAGGAAATGGGTGACCGGTGCAGAAAGTGTGATAGAGACTGTGTTCCACACAGCAAGCGCACAATAAACCTTGACGAAATTGCCCATCAAGCTGCTCAAAGGCTTGGAATAAAAATGCCCAACCTTGTAAAGGGAGTAAAGGGCCTAATTAATGACCACAAAATTGCGGAACCAATTGAAAAAGGGCTTCTGAGGGCAAAATACGATTTGCACGTTTTTAGAGACGCCACAATAAGGTATGAAGCAATTAATGCTCCGCTAACACATTTTAAACCAAGTGAGGTTGGCGCAAGCGTTGAGAAACTTAGAGGGCTTGGATATGAAAAAGATATTCATGGAAAAGAATTAACTGACAAAGAGCAAATGCTGGAAATTTTCCCACAAGATATTGTAATAAACGAGGGGGCAGGAGACTTCTTTGTAAAAGTGGCAATGTTTATTGATGATATGCTTGAAAGATTTTACAAAACAAAACCGTTTTTCAAACACAAGCAAAGAAACGATTTAATTGGAGAGCTTTTGCTTGGATTGGCGCCGCACACATCTGCAGCAATAGTTGCAAGAGTTATTGGATTTACAAAAGCAAGAGCTTGTTTTGGGCACCCTTACTTTCACCAAACCAAAAGGCGAAATATTGACGGGGACCAGGATTCTTTAATGCTATTAATGGACGGGCTGCTAAACTTTTCACACGAATACCTTTCAGGAAGTAGAGGGGGACGAATGGACGCACCGCTTGTTTTTACAATTGCTTTAACTCCAACAGAAATTGATGAGGAATGCCACAATATGGAAACCTGTTGGGAATATCCTCTTGAATTATACGAACATGCGCAAAAATTAGGGCCCCCTGATGTTGCTTCAATAGAACTTGTACTAAACAGGCTTGGAAAAAAAGGTCAGTACAGTGGATTTGGATACAGCCACGAAACAACACAGTTTGACGCAGGGCCAACAACATCCAAATACGTTGAATTGACCACAATGGCGGACAAAATTAAAGCCCAGGCAACGCTGCAAAACATGATTGCCGCAGTTGATGGAAAAGACGCATTGGAGCGAGTAATGGTCACCCACTTCATGCCAGACATTATTGGAAACACACGCGCTTTTAGCAGGCAAACTTTTAGGTGCACAAACTGCAATGAAAGATTTAGAAGAATACCGCTTGACGGAAAGTGCACAAAATGTGGTAAGACCAACATTATTTTGACCATTGCAGAGGGCAGTGTTAGAAAATACCTTGCCCTTGCAAAGGAAATTACCGTTACCTACAAATTAAGCGACTATCTCAAGCAAAGGCTTGATCTGATAGAAGATGAAATAAACAGTGTCTTTAAGAACGAAAAAGTTGAACAAAAAAGCCTTTTTGAGTATGTTTAAAATTATGCAAAAATTTCTGCCCCAAGAACGTCCCTGATTTTTTTTGCATCAAAACCAAGCCTTATCAAGCGAGTTGAGCCCCTAATTCCCTTTCCACTCTGAGTTGTTATAATTAGGCCATAAATTTCTAATTCGTTAATATACTGCCTATACCATCTGCTGCTAATTGGAGAGGCCTCTAAAGATTTTGCCACACGCTTGTACTCGTCATAAACTTCACCTGAGAAAAGAACACCGGGTTCTCTTAAACCAGTAACACTTCTAACTCCCTTGTGGTTAAACACAAGAGAAGAAATTGCATAGAGAACAAGCTGCTGCTGGCTTGGAAGGGTCTTAATCATGTTAAAAATTATTTCCTCTTCAACTTTGCTCTTTGCATTCTTAACTTCAGTATCAGAAACCTTTGAAAGGCCTGATTTGTCGGCAAGTTCTCCTGCACGAAGTAAAAGCATTACAGCAGTTCTAGCGTCCCCTGACTCTTGGGCTGAAACAGCTGCTGCACAGTTTATTGCACTCTCCTCAACACTGCCCTTTCTAAATGCGCCGGCTGTTCTTTCACTAAGAATTGCCTTAAGTTCTTTAGCATTGTATGGTGAAAAAACCATTTCCTTTTCGCACAAACTACTTTTTGTTCGAGGATCAAGCCTGTCTTTAAACACAAGATTGTTGCTAATTCCAATAAGAGAAACACTCCCGTTAACAAGCTCGTCATTGCCCCTGCTAAGAGCATAAATAAGTTCGTCAACGTCCTTTACCTTATCAACCTCATCAAGAGTTAGTACAAGATGCCTTTTGTTTCGATCAGCGTACTCCAAAAGCTTTTCGTAAACAAAAGCTGAAGAAAAGCCAATAAAGTTTTCATCAGGATAGAACTTACGAAGAGCGCTTAACAAAACCTTGTACTTGCTGTTATGCGTTCTGCAATTTACATAAGTCGTATCGGCACCAACATTGTTTTGCTTTGAGAATTCCTCAAGCTGCTGCAAAACATATTTTACAGTTACAGTTTTACCGGTTCCAACCTTTCCATACACAAAAAGGTTGTCTGCTCTCTTGCCGTTAAGAGTAGTTCCTAAAACTTGAGTTATTTCATCAATTTGGTTCTCCCTAAAAGGAAGCTTGTCAGGAGTATAATGCGGGCTCATTATGTTTCTATCAACAAAAACAGACTCGCTTTTGATAACTGACTCAAAAATGTTCTTCTGCACCCCTAAAACCCCAAAAAA
>JASLNX010000117.1 GCA_030745815.1 archaeon | reverse complement strand
TAAAGAAGAATGCGATGAACTAAAAGAGGCTTTGCCTGATACTTCAGTCATATGCTTTGGGGCAAGCTAATAGGCTAAACGCGTAAAAACCATTGTTTTTTCTCAAAACGCTTATAATCAAATATGAGTTTGGTTGTACTGCTCCTGAGGTGATTCAATTGAGTAAACAAATTCGCGAATTAGGTTCGAAAATATCTTCCAATTCACATCAAACCTCTTACAACCCACTAACCGGGAAGGAATTCTGTCTGAGTCATCGGTACTAAAAAATCCCAAAGTGGAATAGAAGAAGCATTAAGGCCATGAAGAATCCTATTAGCATTGTTATTTCTGCCGCAAGTGGGGCTACCAATAAAAGGTATGCTAGTTTTTCGTTTTCTGTGTTAATCATGCTGTTGCCTTTGCCTTAATCATTTTAAGCCGGGTAAAGTTTTCCCGTTCAAGCTCTTCAAGTTTAAACTCAATCATGGAACTTGCTCCGTCAAGTCTTGGGATTATAATGTACTCAAGGCTGTTAACTCTTCGCTTTGTTTTCTTAATTTCTTCTCCAAGTCTTTGGAAGGCAAGCTGCTTTGCACTAAGCTTTAGAAGGGCTGGAAGAATTTCCCTAAACTTAACCATTGCATTGTCCAGTTCAATGCTTGACTCAATAAAGCCATGCCACTGGTGCTTGCTTTCAACCTCTGAAATGGAAGGCATTTCCAGGCCCATAATGGCCTTTGAACCAAACTCAACTTTTAGGTCAGGAGAAACTCCCAATGCAAACCTTTCAACATCGGTTATTCCCTGAAGAGCCTGGGCTTTTCCAAGAACTCTTAAAGCCTGCTTTAACTTGGTGCCAATTCCCTTTCTAAGCTCTTTAATTTCCTTGAGGATTGAAAAGAACTCCATAATGAGAGCGTCCCTTTTCTCCTTCAAGAGCTTGTGGCCCTTTTTGGCAAGCTTTATCTTTCTCTTAATTATCAGTAACTGCATCCTGGTTGCTTTCAGGTTACTCATAGGGCTTTCCTCTTCTTCTTCCCTTTAGAAGCGAGTGAAGAGTTCAGTGAAACAGAGCTCATTGAAACGTCTCCGTGGCCATCAACCTCAACGGCCCTTGAAAGCTTTCCCTTGCTTTCTTCGTCGGCGCCCTTTCGGTAGTGCTTTTCAATGTATTCTGTTTTGATTCTCTTCAGTTCGCTCTTTGGAAGTTTTGAAATCATGTTCCAGGCAATGTCAAACGTTTTCTCAACATTTCTGTTCTCAGTTAAGTCCTGCTTAACAAACTTGTTTTCAAATTCGTCAGCGAATTTGAGGTAAAGCTTGTCCAGTTCGTCCAAAGACTCTTCTCCAATAACTGCAACAAGGTCTCGTAGTTCTCGTCCCTTTGCATAACTGGAATAAGTCTGGTCTGAGAGATTGTTGTGGAAAACATCTGTTTTTCCCTCTCCAATTCCGTTCTTCATAAGCCTACTAAGACTTGGAAGAACATCAACTGGCGGATAAACTCCTTTTCTGTGAAGGTCTCTACTCAAAACAAACTGGCCTTCTGTAATGTAACCGGTTAGGTCAGGGATGGGGTGAGTAATGTCATCGTCTGGCAGGGTAAGAATTGGAATCTGTGTAATACTTCCATCTCTGCCCCTGATTTTTCCTGCTCGTTCGTAGAGAGTTGCAAGATCTGTGTACATGTATCCAGGATATCCTCTTCTTCCAGGAACCTCGTTTCTTGCAGCTGAAATTTCCCTCAATGCCTCACAGTAGTTTGTGATGTCTGTCATAATTACCAGAACATGCATGTCCTTTTCAAACGCAAGATACTCTGCAGCAGTTAATGCAATTCTTGGAGTAATAATTCTTTCAATTGCCGGGTCGTCCGCCAAATTCAAAAACATTACAACCCTTTCACTTGCTCCAGTTCGCTTAAACTCGTTTTGGAAAAACAGTGCTTCCTCGTTTGTAATTCCCATTGCAGCAAATACAACAGCAAAGCTTTCCTTTTTTCCCCTAACTGATGCTTGCCTTGCAATCTGTGCAGCTAGGTTGTTGTGAGGCAGTCCTGCTCCGGAAAAAATCGGAAGCTTTTGACCTCTTACAAGCGTGTTCATTAGGTCAATTGTTGAAATCCCTGTTTGAATAAAGTCCTCTGGGTGATGTCTCCTAAAAGGGTTTATTGACAGGCCGTTTATGTCAAGCTTTTTGTCGGCAATAATTTTTGGGCCACCGTCAATTGGTTCACCCCTTCCGTCAAAAACTCTTCCAAGCATTTCTTTACTTAAAGGCATTTTCATTGTTTCTCCAACAAACCTTACCTTTGTGTTCTTGGTGTCAATTCCTTTGGTTCCCTCAAACAACTGCACAACGGCATTGTTTTCGTTCACCTCTAGAACCTGTCCAAATCGCTTTTCACCGCTTGAAATGGTTACCTGGACCAATTCCCCGTAGGCAACATCTTCTACTTTTTCCACAATCATTAGTGGGCCTGTTACCTCTGCAACACTTGTGTATTCCTTAATCATTCCTGCTTCACCCCTATTGTTCTAACGGATTCCTTTTCGAGTTTGGCCAACTCCTGTTCAATCTCTTGCCCAATCTCTTTTGAAGCCTTCTTAAAGTCCTTTTGTTCCTTTAGCCTTGCAATCTTTTCGTTTACTTTTAACGTAGCAATCTTTCCAATCTTTGCTCCGTTGTTAACTGATTGCTTTGCTCTGTTGTAGAATCCAAGAATTGTTTTTAGCATTGTAAACTGTTTTTCCAGTGAACAGAATGCATCAACATCGTGGTATGCGTTCTGCTGCAGGAAATCTTCCTTCAAACTCTTTGAAGTGAAGAGAACCAACTTTTCGTCCTCTGGAAGGGCGTCTGGTCCAACAAGCTGCACAATTTCCTGAAGTTCAGCTTCTTTCTGAAGCAAAGTCATTGCTTCCTGTCTCATTGTAGTAAAGTCTTTTGCAACCTCTTTCTTGTAGTAGTGCTGCAGTTCATCTGTGTAGAGGCTGTATGATGTAAGCCAGTTTATTGCTGGAAAGTGCCTTCTGTATGCAAGAGGCGCGTCCAATGCCCAGAAAACCTTTGTCATTCTAAGAGTGTTCTGAGTTACTGGCTCTGAAAAGTCTCCGCCAGGCGGGCTTACTGCTCCAATAATTGAAACACTTCCATTTTTCTTGTTCAATGCAACAACTGGGCCGGCTCTTTCATAGAACTGAGCAAGCCTTGAAGCAAGATATGCTGGATAACCTTCCTCTCCAGGCATTTCTTCAAGCCTTGCACCAATTTCCCTCATTGCCTCTGCCCATCGAGACGTTGAGTCAGCCATTAAGGCCGTGTTATATCCCATGTCTCTAAAGTATTCTGCAATTGTTACTCCTGTGTAAACACTTGCTTCTCTTGCTGCAACAGGCATGTTTGAGGTGTTGGCAATCATAACAGTTCGTTCCATTAGAGGTTTTCCTGACTTTGGATCAATAAGGTGTGGAAATTCGTCCAATACCTCTGTCATTTCGTTTCCGCGCTCTCCGCATCCAACGTAAATAATTACGTCAGCGTCAGACCACTTTGCCAAACTGTGCTGTGTAACGGTTTTTCCTGAACCAAAAGGTCCTGGGATTGCTGCTGTTCCGCCTTTTGCAATTGGGAAGAATGTGTCAAAAACTCTTTGGCCTGTTACAAGGGGGGTAACTGGCGCAAGCTTTTGCTTAAATGGCCTTGGCATTCGTACAGCCCACTCTTGGTAAAGCTTTACTGTTTCTTTTCCTTTGGCTGTTTTAATTACGGCTGCAGTTTTGTCAACAGTCATTTTTCCAGAGTTAATGATTTCAATTGTTCCACTTACTCCGACTGGGACAAGAATTCTGTGCTCAATAACTGCGGTTTCCTTTACAGTTCCAATAATTTGGCCCTGTTCAACCTTATCTCCCTTTTTCACCTTTGGTTTAAAGTCCCACTCTTTTTTCCTGTCCAATGCAGGCAGTGAAATTCCTCTTGCAATAAAGTCTCCGGACATTTTTGCAATGGCTTCTAGTGGCCTTGCAATTCCGTCATAAATGTTTGCAAGAATTCCTGGGCCAAGCTCAATTGTAAGCGGCTTGTTTGTACTATAAACCGGCTCCTTTGGCTTGAGGCCGGTTGTGTCCTCGTAAACCTGAATAATTGCTTTGTCTTGGTTCAACTGAATGATTTCTCCAAGAAGCTCTTCTTTTCCAACGCGTACAACGTCGTACATTTTACTGCCTTTCATGCCAGTTGCAACTACAACTGGTCCGGCAATCTTTCCTATTTTTCCCTTAATTTTTTCAGCCATTTTTCATCACACCTCTAGTTCAATCCCCACAACACTTTTGATAATGTGCTGTAAATCATCTATTTTTCCAAAATCTTTTACCTCGTCAGGAATACTAACAAGGTTTGTAAATTGCTCCAGTTCAGGAACTGCTTCCACAACCGATGCATTTGCAATAATAAATTCGTCACTTGGCAAACTTCTTAACACGTCAATTATTTTTTCTCTGCTCTCAAACACAAAACTTTGTTTTACGCCTGCTAAGAGCATTCCGGTTGCAAAATTTCTGTTTCCAAAAACAATCATATCAACAACTCCTGAATTTCTTCTCTTGAGAAGGAGCTTTCAATTCCCTTGCTTGCAATCATTAAATTCTTTACCTCTAGTTCTTTCTTTAAAATGTATGAAAACAGAGGATATGGGCCTTGCACGTGATAGAGCTCTGCTCCCAGCAAAATTTTCTTAAAAAGCCTGTAAAGTTCCACTTCAAAGTGTGAAAGGAGTTCGTCCTTTTTAAATTCCTCAAGTGCTTTGTCCAATGCCTTGCTGTAAGGCAGTCCTTCGCATGTTTCAACTAATGCCTTAAAATTTTCTGCTTCAACCAGTGAATCAATTCTGCCCTGCAAAAATCCCTGGTTGTTTACAAGAAGCGCCTTTCTTTTCTCTGGCTCAATGCCTCTAACAATGCACTTTATCAAAACCAAAATGTTTGTTATGTCAAATTTTGTGTTCAGTAGTTCAAGAATGTTTTTCTTGTCGTGCATCTTAAGCTTTCCAAGTAGTGCAGTAAAGTCTGAGAACACAAACTCATCAAAGGCAATTTCAAACTCTTCCAAGCTATCATAATCTCTTGCAAAAACTTTTGCATATCTAGTTGAAGCCATTACAGTATTAATGTCTGCAATAGTTTTTGTTTCTTCTAACCTTTGAAGCATTCCTTCGCTAATTTCTCCAACTGTAAAAAGCAGCTTTTCGTCAACTTCTGAAAAGTGCCCTTGGAAAAACCTTGATCTGTAAAAGGTCTTCAAAACCTTTCCTTCGTAAAACTTTAGGTAAGCGTCTAAAACACGTTGGAAATTTTTTGGACTCATTTCTCGCAGCTCAACCGCCTTTCTAACCAGGCTCTTTTCAAGAGCCGAGTGAAACTCTCTTACGTTTAAAGCGTTTTCTGCGCAGTCCGCGTAATCTGTTTCTCCCAAAAAGCTTGCAAGGTCTCCCAAAGACTTTTTCTCTGCAAGCATTTCGCCTTGTGCCTTTGAAATGGAGTACTTGCTTCTTGCGTTGATTCTTGCGTTTGCGTAAAGAAATGGCATTACTCCTGACAATCGCTTGTATCCAATTACTCCTAGGACAACTGCAGCGGTTGTAGCAATACCTCCTCCTATCACAATAGTTTCAATCATTTCCTCACCATAGTTTTTCAATTACTTTTTCTCTTACTGTTGGTTCTTTTGCTTCAAACAATGCATCCAAACTTAGGTCATAAATTACTGAACCTTTTTCAAAGCGCAGCCCGTTAAGGCCCTTTACTTCTTTAAGGCCTTTGAACTTCTTTTTGAAGAATGCATTGCCGTGTGCTTTTGCTCCTTTTGGAACCCTTTTCTTAACAAAGTCTGCGTACTGCTTGGTCTTCATTGTGTTTGGAAATTTTCCTTTAACGGTTTCTATTACTTCTTGAATCATGGCTTCGCGTGCTTCTTCAAAGCCCCTTTTAGCAGCCAACTTTTGTTCGTTTAGAACCATTGCACCTGCCTCTCGAGCTTTTGCCTCGCTTTCCTGTTCAAGTTCGGTTTCCAGCAAAGAAAGTTCCTTCTTTGAGGAAGCCGTTATCTCTTTAATTTGGGCATTCTTGCCACTGTTTAATTCATTTATTTTTTGTATATAGTCGGCTTCAATTGCCTTTTTTAGTTCTTCAATACTTCCATGTGTTTCCATTCAATACTCCCCCTAATTGGGTTTGAATTGAATGTTTTAAGCCGTTATTTAACCTAAAACATTCAGTCCAACTACTAGAACGATTAATGCTGCAATGAATCCAAAAATTGCCGGTGTTTCAACTTGCCCGGTAAAAACAATGCTTGGAACAAACGCATCCTGGTTCTTTGCACTACTAGCTATTCCCGCTGAAGCCACTAAGCCCTGGAATATAGCCGAAATGCCTGTTACTGCAACAATTGCTCCTGCTGAAAGCATTACTAAGCCTTTAGCAAGTCCAACTTCTTGGCCTGTTGCGCCAAGTAGTCCTGCTCCCATTACAATAAACAAGGCTGTAATAAAGCCGTAAATTGTCTGGGTCTGAGGCAGTGACTGTAACACTAGTGCGTTTTTGAAGTTTTCCTTGTTTTCTGCAACAGCAGCTGCTCCAGCAACACCGGCTGCTCTAAGCCCGATAGCTGAACAAACTCCGGGTACTCCCAAAGCAAGGACTGCTCCAACAACAGCAAGGAATGTGCCTATTTCTATTGCCATTTAGATACCTCCCATAGTTTTTTTTCTTTTAGCGCGGAAAGGTTGGTAAACCTGCCCGCCACCGTCATAAAATTTCTGAAAAAATTCAAGGAAATGAAGCCTTAAAGAGTGAATAAACGATCCCAATCCATTCATTACCATGTTAAACAAGTGCCCTACAACGAAAATAAGTACTGCAAAAACAATTCCAACAACCGGAATCATATCCATTACAAGTAAGGCCATAAAATTTATTGCCAGCGCAATTCCCGCAGTTCCAATAGCCAACGCAGTAAGTCTTGCATAACTAAAAATGTCTCCTACAAATCCGCTGAAGTCAAAAACTGAAAGTATTCCAATTACTGCTCCGCCTTCAAGGACACTGAAAACAATGTGCAAAAGAACTGCTCCTGCAATTAGCCCAAGAGCAATCATCATAAACGGTTCTCCAAGAACTGCTATTGCGGCTCCAATTAAAAACATCAGCCAGACTCCCTGGTTTGCAAAAGCGTCTCTCTTCTTTCCTTTCATAATATTGTCAACAAAGCCCATTAGCAGTCCAAGGGAAATATGCAGTACTCCAATTACTACTGCTAAACCAATAATTACCATTACATCCTTTAGCGGGTCAAGAAGCCCTGGTGTTTCAATTCCAATCCTTGGAAAGAAGTCTCCAAAATAAGAAGTAAACGCAGCTCCAAGTAAGGCTGTTGAAATTCCCAGCCCAATTAAAACAGCTGCAAACTGCCTTAGCCCAGGGTTGTATTTTCCAATTCCCTTGTAAATAATAACTGCAACAACTGTCAAAATTACTCCGTAAGCAAAGTCAGTTAGCATGTATCCAAAGAACAGTGCAAAGGTTACTGCAAGAACAGGGGTTGGGTCCAGTCCCTTGTACTTTGGAACAGAGTAAAGTCCTGTAATCATTTCAAACGGCTTTATAACTCTTGGATTGTCAAGAAGGCTTGGTGCTTCGTCCTTTTCGTCCAAAACCAAATAATACTGCCCAACGCTTTTCCTAACAGTCTGTTTAAATTCAAGCAAATTTGCTGCAGGCAACCATGCTTCAAAAATTGCAAAGCTTTTTCCAGCCCTTGCTTGCTTTAATGCGTCGGCCCTTTCAACGCAAACCGAAAGTTCTTCTTCTAAAACTTCTAATCTTTCCCAGTGCCCTTTTGCAGTGTTTTGTAAATATAATCTTATTTCATTAATTCTCTTTCTAAGAGCAATTTTTTCATGCTCTAGTCCGGCAATTATTTCTCTTGGCTTTTTGTTTAAAAAATTAATTTTTAGTGGGTCAAAACCAACTGCGTGTAGTTCCTTTTCAACGTTTTCTCTTTGAGACTGTCTGCATGCTAAAATCAACAACTGTGTATTTTCGTCCCTGTTCTTTAGCAAGAACACGCTTTCTTTTAGCTTTGGTTCAAGTTCTATTGCAGCTTTTTTGGTAACAATTCCAAGAATTACTGCAATGTTTTTTGACGGGGCAAACAGGTCAAGATTTACGTTTGGAAGTATCAAAAGTTCTTCTGCAGAAATTTCAATTTCTTCAATTTTTTGCCGTGCCTCGCTAATTTCAACCAGCTGCTTTTCCACCTTTGACTCTATTACGTCAAGGTGTCCGTTTACTTCGTCCAAAACCGCTTGGTTTGAAAACAAATCAGCCTTGATTTTCTTTGGTTCTGACGGGAAAAAAAGTGTTTTTACTAGACTGTCAGGCTGTCTTATTGGCTTAAATTCATCCAAGCCAGTCATTAATTTTGAAAGCCTTTGTTGTGCAATAGTAATCTCTTCGGAGTCGCTTGCTTCAATTCCTTCAAGTTCCTTGCCTTCAACTTCCTTTAGTTCGCAAACTCCTTTCTCGTGCAATGCAGTAATTAGACCACTACTTTTGCTCCGTGGAACCAGAAGTTGCGCGTTCAACATCCTAGCCGGCTTAAACATTTAATCACCACTCAGTAATTCCTTAAAAGCGGCTTCAACTGCTTTGCCCTTGTTTTTGGAAAACTTTTTCCGCAAATCAGCTTCCTTGCTCTTAAATTCGGTAAAAAGTTTACTTGCCTGCTTTTTGGCCTTTTCCTTTTCTGCCTGAATTACGTTCTCAGACTTTTTTTCAAAAGAAGTTCTAGTTTTTTCAATTTCCTCGGCGGTCTCAGCTCTAGCCCCTTGGATTTCCTGCTCAGCCTTTTGTTGGGCCTTTTCAAGTGTTTTCTCTTGTGATGCTTCAAAGCGCTTTAAATCCGAAATCACAGAGAGGTCCCTTGTAGTTTCTTTACCAGTACTAAGGGACTTTGTCATTTATCCACCTGTCAAGCTCAAAAACGAAAAAAAACAGGAAAAAAGACACCACTTCCTGAATTTAAGCTTTCATAAAGATTGGCGATACATTTATTTAAAAAGCTATTGTAAAGACGCCTGTTTTGGCCTAAAACGTCAAAACATCCATTGCCTTTGCAAGATCCTTTTCATCAATTACAATTAGTGTCTCGGTCCAGCTGGACATGGTTTCAACAATATTTATCCCGCGCTCTGCAAAAAGCCCGTAAATAAATGATATTGCCCCAGGCGTTGATTCAAGTTCAGGGGTACTTCTAAGCACCACTTGCACAAGGTTTTTTTTCTTTGAAACAATATTTCCCTTAAACATTTTCTCAATTTTTGCCAAAAAGCTCTGGCTTGTAATAAGAGTAAATGTTCTGCTTCCCTGAATTAGGTGGCCTGGTTCATCCATTTTGTTAATTTCCTCAATTAGCTTTACAAGATATGAAAAGGGCACATTGTCATTTAGAACCACTGAACAAACCTTGTTTTTTATTTCAAGATTGCTTTTTGAAAGAAGCTTAGTAATTGCTTTTTCACTGTCTTTTGAAATACGAACAGTTTCAGCGTACCTTCTAATTGCAACAAGCACTGCATCAAAATCAGTCTCATCCAAGGGTCCACCTTCAATTATTTGCCTTGCTAATTCAGAGTAATTTACAAGGCCTTTTCCAAGGCACTCTTTGATAATTGGATGCTTTCCAATAAAGGCTGCTGTTTCCTTTGCTGCGTTCATAATACCTTCTCGCCCCAAAAAACATATAAATGTTCTATTTTGGACATTAATTGTTTATTTTGTCTTTTTTGGGGCAGAATACTTTTATATGCCAAGAGCGCGTGTAGTATATGAATTTTCTAACACTAAAGGATTTTGACAAGGGCTTCTTAGAGGAAACTCTTGACCTAGCCGTAAAGCTAAAGGCCAATTACCCTAATTATGCGCAGAGCCTGAAGAACAAAACCCTTGCAATGATTTTTATGAAAACAAGCACTAGAACCAGGACAAGTTTTGAGGCTGGAATGACCAAGCTGGGCGGCCACGCAATATTTCTTGAATCCAAGGCAACAAATTTTACTCTTGGAAGCTTAGCCGACGAAGCCTCTTGCGTTTCTCGCTATGCTGATATTATTATGGCCAGAGTTTTTGCACAAGAGCAAGTTGAAGTAATTGCAAAATCTTCCGACGTTCCAGTAATAAACGGCCTGAGTGATTCCTTTCACCCTTGCCAAACGCTTGCTGACCTTCTCACAATTCAAGAAAAAAAGGGCGATTTGGACGGGAAGAAACTGGCATATGTTGGAGACGGCAACAATGTCTGCAACTCGCTTATTGTTGGCTGCTCAAAGCTTGGAATGGATGTTTCGGTTGCAACCCCAAAGGGTTTTGAGCCAGCGGAAAAGTCTTCCAATTTACAATTAACAAGCGACCCTGCCGAAGCTGTTGCCGAGGCAGACGTTGTTTACACTGATACCTGGGTTAGTATGGGGCAGGAAAAGGAAACAGAGGAGAAGATGAAAATTTTCCCGACCTTTCAGGTGAATAAAGAGCTAATGGCAAAGGCAAAGCTTGGGGCTCTTTTTATGCACTGCCTGCCGGCCCACAGAGGGCTTGAAGTAAGTGACCAGGTTATTGATTCAGAGGCAAGCGTTGTGTTTGACCAAGCGGAGAACAGAATGCACGCTCAAAACGCTTTAATTCTTAAATTATTGGAGGTTGAGTAAAGTGGTGTTGGATGGAAAAGGAGAAAAATGTGTATTGGCCTACAGCGGAGGCCTTGATACAAGTGTGATTGTAAAGTGGTTGGCTGACCACAATTTTAAGGTGGTGGCTGTTTGTATTGATGTTGGGCAGCACGAGAATTTGGACCTTGAAGAAAAGGCCGTTTCAAGCGGTGCAATAAAGTATGTTGTAAAGGATGTCAAAAAGGAGTTTGTTGAAGCAGGACTTTTCCAGTGCCTGAAGGCAGAGGCCAAGTATGAGGGAAGATATTTGCTTGGCACATCAATTGCCCGCCCTTTTATTATGAAGGCCTTGGTTGAGGTTGCAAAGGAAGAGGGAACAAACATTATTGCTCACGGAGCAACTGGAAAGGGAAACGACCAGTGCAGATTTGAACTTGTTGGATACGCATTAATGCCAGGGATTGAAATAATTGCCCCCTGGCGAATTAAGGAATTTCGTGAGTTAATTCCTGGCAGAAAAGAGGCAATAGATTACGCTGCAAAGCATGGCATTCCTCTAACTGTTTCAACGGAAAAGCCTTGGAGTACTGATCCAAACATAGCTCACAGAAGCCATGAAGCAGGGCTGCTTGAGGATCCAATGTACAAACCAATTGACGAAATGTACCAGTTAATGAAGACTCCAAAAGCTGCGGAGGATAAGGTTTCAAAGATTTCCATTGGTTTTGAAGACGGAGTTCCAGTTAGTGTTAACGGAGAAAAAATGGAGTCTGTTGCCCTCGTAGAAGAGCTTAATAAGCTTGGTGGAGAGAACGGACTTGGCCAAGTGGATATGGTGGAGAACAGATTTGTTGGAATGAAGTCGCGCGGAATTTACGAAAGCCCTGGCATGACAATTCTTTACGAGGCACACCGTGACCTTGAAGGAATTTGCATGGACAGAGACTTAATGCACTTGCGTGATTCACTAATTTCACAGTATGCAAAGCTTGTATACAATGGGTTTTGGTGCGGTCGCGAGCTCCAGGCAATGAATGCATTAGTTGACGCCTCTCAAAAAGGAGTTACAGGAGAGGTTTTCCTTGAACTGTACAAGGGAAACTGCACACCTGTTGGAAGAAAAAGCGAATTCTCTTTATATGATGAAAGTATCTCAACAATGGAAGGCGGAGGAGACTATAATCAAAACGACGCAATAGGTTTCCTGCGAATTAAAGGCCTGCCATTAAGAGTGCAGTCAAGTATAAACGAGAAGCTTGGAATAGACTTCTTTAAGTGATTTAAATGAAGCTTTGGAAAAGTGGAGTTAATGTAGACAAGTTTATCGAAACCTTTACGGTTGGAAATGACTACGCATTAGACCAGAAACTGGTCAAATTTGACTGCTTTGCCTCAATTGCCCACGCTTTTGCTTTAGAAAAAGCAGGTATTATTTCAAAAGAAGAACTTCAAAAGCTAAAGTCTGAACTTGGAACAATTGTTTCCCTTTGGGAGAAGGGAAAATTCACTGTTCAAGCAGAACAAGAAGACTGCCACACTGCAATTGAAAACCATTTAACTGAAAAACTTGGAGACTTGGGTAAAAAAATTCACACTGCAAGAAGCAGAAACGACCAAGTGCTTGCAATGACTCGCTTGTATAGTAAGGAAAAGCTGTTGGAAGCGCAGCAGGAAACAATTCAGCTGGCCAAGCAATTACTCTCCTTTGCCAAGAAGCATGAATTTGTTCCAATGCCAGGATATACGCACACCCGCAAAGCAATGCCTTCATCAGTTGGTTTGTGGGCGGGTAGTTTTGCAGAGGCCTTGCTGGATTCTCTTACATTGCTTGAATCTGCATTTGTTCTAAACAATCAGTCCCCTCTTGGAGCGGCAGCAGGCTTTGGAACCAGTATTGAACTTGATCGCGCGCTTACTGCAAAGCTTCTTGGATTTAGCAAA
>JASLNX010000116.1 GCA_030745815.1 archaeon | reverse complement strand
AAAGCACCTGTTGCCAAATTCATCTCAAACACAGTAAACAACTGTAGAACCCACGACACAAAGGCAGTTTTTTATGCTCTCAGCGTAAAAGAGCAAGCACTCTTAGTTCAAGAGGCAAGCATGTTTGTTGACCGAGTAATTGACCTAAGCTTGTCACCCTAAGCGCGCACCCAAATAAATAACATAAAGAAAGGCTTTTTCATGGAAGAAGAAGGCAACAAAAAGCAAAGCATTGTTCTATGCAGTGAAACTCACGGTAGACGACCCCATAATACAAGAGTCAAGCATGTTTGTGGACAGGATTATTGACATGTGCAAGGCCTATGCGCCGTAAACCGGCGGAATTTCCGGCCTGCAAAAGCTTAAAAAGATAAGAATTATAGTCAGTAAAGGAGAGCATAAAATGAGAAAAATGGAAGCTGTTGTTGGAATCGCCGCTGTTGTCTTACTCTTAGCTGGAGCTTATTTCATATTTTTTAATTCCGGAGAAGAAGCCTGGTTTGAGGGAGAAGTTGAGAGGTTGACTCTTGGCGCAGAAACAAGCCTCCTTACCGCCGCAGTATGGATAGCTGAGGATAAGGGGTTTTTTAAAGAACAGAATTTGGAAATTCTAATTGAAGAATTTGAATCTGGAAAAGCGAGTTTTAATGATATGCTGGATGGGGGAGTGGACATTAGTACTGTTGCTCCAACACCAATAATGTTTAATAGTTTTAAGAGGGCTGATTTTTTTATATTTGCTACTTTTGTATCTTCTGTTGAAGATGTTAAAGTAATAGCCAGAAAAGACTCCGGAATTAATTCGGCTCAAGATTTAAAAGGAAAAAGGGTGGGAACTCCTGTAGGAACAACCGGCCAGTTTTTTTTAGCTGCCTTTTTGACATTTAGAAATATGGAAGAGTCAGATGTTGAAGTTGTCGATATTTCTCCATCTAATTTGCCTGAAGCCTTGAATAATAAAGAAGTTGATGCAATTGTAATCTGGGAACCACACGCTAATAACGCAAAAAAATTACTCGGGGATAATGCAGCACATCTTCAAAGTTCAGATGTTTATGATGAGACATTTAATTTTATGGTTATGAAAGATTTTGCTGAACAAAATCCAGAAGCTATTAAAAGATTTTTAAAAGCCATAGATAAAGCTACTGAATTCATAAAGGAAAATAAAGAAGAATCCCAAGAAATTGTTGCCGAGAGATTGGGATTAAATAAAGAGGAGATGGCTGTTCTTTGGGATGATTTTAGTTTTGATATTTCATTGAAGCAATCACTGTTATTAACACTAGAAGATGAAGCAAGGTGGGCAATAAGCAGTAAATTAACAACTACTAGGCCAATTGGCATAAAGAGTAAGCTTTTTTAAGTTCTAAAACATATGTTTAGATTATGAAAAGACTTTTGATTTTTTTATTCCTGGTCATTTTGGTTTCGGGAGCAATTGCTGAAAAGATTGAGGTTAAAGAGATTGCTTCACAGCTTTCAGAGCGAAAAAGCGAAGTAAACTTTATTCTTAATACAATGAGCATTCCTGAACCAGTAAAGCAACTTTTTGGAAACGAAACAATTAACGTTTTTATTGCGATGGGCGATGGCAGCAATGAAACAGTTGGAATTAAAACAAAGGACACAAAAGTGCAGGCAATAAAGTACAACGGTTTTGAAAACGAGACACTTCATGTTTTTGTTTCAGAGGAAACAATTCGTGATATTCTTGCCAACGACGACCCGTTGGACGCGGCGATTACTGCATTAATCAATGGCAAAATAACTTATCGTGGCGTGGGCTTTGCAAGCGCAGCAAAGTTTGGAATTCTTGGATTTCTTCAAAGCATTTTTGCATTCTTTGCCGGCCTAATTGGAATATAGGCTTTAACAATTCTCGTGAACGAGCCGAAAGCGAGCATAGTGCGAGCGCTTCGGTTGGTTCAATGCGGCTACCGGGATTTGAACCCGGGTCAGAAGCTTGGGAAGCTCCGATCCTAACCACTAGACTATAGCCGCGTAAGTTAATTTGGTAAAACAACTCTTTTAAAGTCTTAAGGCTGTTCTGGGGCAAGTTTGTTCAGTTTCTTAAATGGCCCTGTTAGATAAAAGTAAGGGTGGTCAATTTGAATCTTTAATGAGGGTAAATAAATTGTTACAGGGTTTCTTGCAAACTGCGGGGTTTTCTCAAGGAGCGAAAGGAGCTTTTTGAAGTTTGTCTTTTCAAGAGTAACTGAATTTTCGTGGGCTTTTGCGTTAAAGCTCTTTGCAACCTTTTCCAAAAGAGTCGGGTTTCTCAGTTCAACTACCAATTCGGCGGCTGAACTTTTGTCAATTACTGAGAAAAGGATTTTTTTGGATTCCGGATTAAGTTTGAATTGACTGCGGTCATTGAAGTTAAGTTCTTGGAGTGAAGAAATGCGTTGCAAGAGCACCCCATTAAGATAGTTAAGGGAATGGATTTTTTTGTCAATGTCGCTCTTGAGTTCTGAGAGATCGCTTATGTAAAATTCAGTACTGCCTTTTGCTGCCTTTAATAGGTCTCGGTCTTGCTTACTTCTTTCAATAAGGGTTGAGAGCATTTCAACAATTGAATTTATTTCGTTAACCGGGCTTTTGCCCTTCATACTCTGATTAAGTTTTATAAGGAGCTTGCTTTTCATTTCAGAATTAATTTCAGCGGCCCCTTTTTCAGTTACAAAAAAATTGTTTCCCTGCCTTTTTAGCATTCCAACCGCGCTAAGGTCTTTGAGGGCACGGCTTAAGGCCGCACGGGCACTGTTAACGTTTCCATAACTGCTTGAAACTTTGTTTAGCAAAGAGTTGTAGTCAATTCCAGGACTCTGTTTTACAATCAGGAGAATGTTGTTCTTCTGAGTCATAAATAAATAGTTAACAAAAAGGTATTTTAAATAGAATTGTTAATTAGGGGGTTGGGCAATTAAGCAGCTTTTGCAACTAGCTCAATTTTCTTCATTCTCTTTGGAATGACAAAGTAGTGTTTTGCCTGGCAAACTGAGCACTCGGCAAGAAAGCAGCCTCTTTTGTTCTGCTTTTTAATTGTTGCAGGAAACTGGTATTTTCCCTTATACCCCTTTTTCTTTACCTTGTTTTTCCTGTTCCCCTGGGCAAGGGCCCTGGGTGAACCTGCCTTAAACAGCTTGAGCTTGTGCTCAGTGTGCTTGTTGCATTTATTGCAATAGTCCTTTATACTCTTCGGGAGATTCATAAGAAAAACACCTTAAAAACGAGAAATTAAAGTAATTCCTGTTGAGTAAATTGTGAAAGGCAAAGAATTTAAAGCTATTCCAGAGGCCTATTTTTGAGAGTTGAACGCAAACAATAATTATAAAAACAACAAAATCCTAGTATAAACAAAGAGATGATTTGATTGATTGGAGCAATAATTAAGGCATTTAAAACAATTGTGAAGAACCCGCTTCTTCTCTTACCTGCATTAATTCTGCCAGCAGTAACCTTTGGCCTGCTCTTTGTTTTGCAAGAGCCACTTTTTAATTTATTAGTTGACATACTGTTCCTTGAAAGGGTTCCAGAATCAACGCTTTTGGCCTTTCCAATTCATCTTCTTGCAATGTACCCAATTGAACTGGCCGCAGTTGCAGTAATGGTACTAGCATCCTCAATAATTTCCATTGCCGTTGGATTTATTTACGCAAAATATGCAAACAGCATTGAAGCAGACAAGGCCTCGCTTTCAGGTTCAATAAAGGCAGTGTTTGAAAACAAAAATAGCATTCTTGCCCTAGCTGGATTTTTGTTTATTGTTATTCTGTTTGTTATTGGAATAAGCTGGCTACTGCTCGCAGCCTCAACAATAATTCCACAGATACTTCTAGTAGTAATATTACTGTTTATACTACTAGCCTATATTTTTGTAAAACTTACTTTCTCAGTTCAGGCAATGGCTGTTGAAAACATTAAAGCAAAAGAAGCCCTCTCCAAAAGCTGGGCTTTTACCAACAAAAGATTCTGGCAGGTTCTGGGCTTTCTTATACTAACTACAATAATCTACAGTATTATAATTGCAATAGGTGATTTTGTTGACCTTACCCTTACTGAAATCAACGAAGACCTTGGAACCCTTGTTTTTGTGATATTTTGGACAATCGGCGTTTCTTTCAGCAACCTTGCAATGGCGTTCTATTTTATTAAAAAGGATATTGCAAAGACAGTCTGAAGTTTTTTAAATGCCTTTCCCCCTAATTATTAAAGAATTTTTTGTCTTTTTGCAGTGATTAAGATGGTTAAAATCCAAAAGCTTATTTTGAAAAACTTCAAGTCGTTTAAAAAGGCAGAAGTGCCAATAGCCGACGGCTTTACAGTAATTGCAGGAAGCAACGGAAGTGGAAAAAGTAATATTTTGGACGCGCTGCTTTTTTCCATTTGCGCTACATCCCTAAAAACAATGAGGGCGTCTCGCCTAACAGACCTGGTTAACAAGGGCGCGTCAGAAAACTATGCAAAAGTTGACCTGCACCTAAAGCACGATGGCAAAAAGTATGAAATAAGCCGCATGATTGACAAACAAGGCAAGTGTGTTTACCGGCTTGACGGGAACAGAATCACACGAAACGAAATGTCCTCACTTCTCGCTGAAATTGGAATAAGACCTGACAGCCACAACATTGTAATGCAAGGAGACGTAACAAGGATTGTAGAAATGTCCCCCGAAGAAAGAAGGCAAATTGTTGACGAACTAGCAGGACTTCAAGAGTTTGATGAAAAAAAAGCAGAGGCTTTAAATAATCTAGAAAAAGTTGAAAACAAAATTCGTGATACCAACATCGTGTTGCAAGAGCGTGAAAATTATCTACAAGATCTTGAAAAAGAACGAGAGCACGCACTGCAATTTGAATCCCTGGAAAAAGAAAAAAAGAAACTGAAAGCAACCCTTTTGTTCTCCGAAATCGAAAAAATAAAAAAAAGACTGAACGAAAATGCAAAGAAAACAAAGGAGTTCTCTGAAAAGCTTGAACAATTACGTACGAGACTTTCTGAAAGCACCCAGCGGGCCAAATTAGAAAGAGAAAAGGCAAGAGAACTAAACCAAGCGATTCTTGCAGCAAACGAAAAGATTTTCAGCACGCTTGGATCAAAACTTGAGGAAAAACGTTCAGAAATCAGAGTGCTAGAGGAAAGACTTGAAAGAAAAAGTGAAATAATCTCAAGAAATGAAACAAGAACTGGCGAGCTAAAAGAAAAAGAAAGAAATCTTGTTTTAGAAAGAAAAAGGCTTGCTGATGAAAAAGCAGAAATTTCAGCCGAGGGAAAAAAGATTAGCAAAGAACTTGCCCCTTTACAAGAACGAAAGAAAGAAATTGAAAAAATTCAAGCAGGAAGACAAGAAGCACTTACAAAGCTTGAGACTGAAATAAAACAGCTTGGGCAAAAAATTGACCTGCTTAAAAGAGAAGAAATTTCAAAGCAAGGAAATGCTGAAAAATTAAAGCAACGAAAAGAAGTTGAAGCCGAAAAGCTTCAGGAACTAATTTTAGAAAAAGAAAAAGTTGAAAGCGTAATTATTGAACTTGAGAAAAAGCAACTGCACCTTAAAGCAGTTTACACCAAGGAAAAGAATCCAGCAGAAACCCTTGAAAAGAGCCGGGGGCAACTTGAGGAAAAAATTACTGAAAGCAAAAGAAAGCAGGCATTGATTAATTCACTTGAAGAAAAAGCCGCGTTACTTGACAAGCAGCTTGCAGAGTGCCCGGTTTGTGACACAGAACTCAGCGCCGAAAAGAAATCAAAGATTCTTTCAAAAACAAGAGCTAAAATAAAAGAAGAGTCAAGCGAAATTGCCGGGCTGTTAACAGACGAAAAAGAGTTCAAAGAAAGAATAAAGGGCCTGGAAACTCTTGTATTCAAGGAAAAAGAACTGCAAATGGAATTAAGGCCATTGGAAAGTGAAATGGAAAGAAACAAAGAGCTTATTGAAAGGATTAAATCTCTTAAAGCGCAAATGCATGACAAAAGCATCTCAGCAATTGAAACCGAAGCAGCAAAAGCAAGGGAGCAAGCAAACTCTCTTTCCTCAAAAAAGGCACAGCTTGAAACCAAAAGAGGAAACATTGTTGCAGGAATGCAACTTGAGGAACTAAGCAAGCTAAACGCACGAATGGGGAACTCACTCACGAGAAAAAAGCTGATTGAACAAAGACTTGAACAAATTAACGAGGCTCTAGATTCACGACTTGAAAAGGAAAGTAAGCTAATACAAAATGAAACAGAGGGACTTGAAAGCGAAAGTTTATCCTTAAAGGGTGAAATTGAAAAAGGAAAAGAAAAGCTTGGTGAAATGCAAAAAAGTGTAGAAGAGCTAGCAAAAGGAGTTGACAAAGCAGAGCAAGAAAATCAAGATAAAATTAAGAAAAAGGAAAAGCTTGAAGAACGAGCCGAAGAAATTGGAGAAAAAATTACAATAATGCACCACAAGTCAAAAGCCCTGGAACAACAAGAAAACCAAATAAACATTGACAATAGCGGACTAGGAGTAAGAATTGATGATTTAAAAGAAGAGTTTGAAAATTTCAAAGAAGTTAAAAGATTTAGTGAGTTTAACGAATCTGATTTGCGAACCAAACTTTCTGCAACCGAGAAAAAGGTTTCATCGCTCGGGGCAATAAACATGAAGGCAATTGAGTCCTTTAACGAGCTTGCAAGTGAAGTAAGAGAGGTGCGAGTAAGGGTTGAAAAACTTGAAGAGGAAAGAGTTGCAGTTCTTGGAATGATTGATAAAATAGAGGTAAAGAGAACAACAGTTTTCATGACCTGTTTTGAGTCACTAAACAGGTACTTTAGCAACACATTCCTTGACCTGTTCTCAGGAGAAGGCCTACTAAGCCTTTCAAACCCAGAGGCTCCACTAGAGTCAGGTCTAATAATTGAAGCAAAACACAAAGGAAATTCACTGCAAAACATTGACGGTATGTCAGGTGGCGAAAAAACCCTGACCGCTCTTGCATTCCTCTTTGCAATCCAATTATACGAGCCAGCTCCGTTTTACGTGTTTGACGAAGCAGACGCTGCACTTGACAAGGAAAACAGTGTAAAAATGGTAAAAATAATAAAACAAATTAGCAAAAAAAGCCAGTTTATTGCAATAACCCACAACGACCCACTCATAAGAGAAGCAGATCAAATAATTGGAGTTGCAGTTAACAAACAAAAAAGCAGTGTTATTGGATTAAAACTCAGAGAAAAAGTATTCAAGGAAAAGAAAGCTTGAGTTAGCTAGCCCTAAGTTTATTTTTTGGTTTTGACTTTTTTTTAGAACTTGCCTGTTTTTTTGTCCCAGGCAGCGGCTTTTTTGAAGACTTTTTTCCATAAACAAAAGTTGGCTTCCCGGTAATCTTTTTCTGCCTTGCGGGCTTCAAAAGCGCCTTCTTAGATTTTGGTTTTGGAAGAGCAAGTTTTGGATCCGGAATTACAAGCTTGATTTTTGAAACTGCCTGCTTTGAAGAAGGCAAATTTTTAACAGGTTGTTTTGCACTCCTGGACTTTGATTGAGTTTCCGCCTGATGCTCTGCAAGGGCAATCTGCTTTTTCTTCTCAGAAATTCCTTTTTTAAGCGAAGCGATCTGTTTGTTGTAGTAACCAAAGTTTTTCATGTAGTCTTCTTCAACCAAAAGATTCTTTTTCTTCTGTTTCTTAAGATTCCTCAACGCTTGTTCAAACGCAAGCAACATTGCTTGGTCACGATCAAGATCAACAAGCAATCTACTTAAAGCAGACACTTCGTCAAGAAGATGAGTAAGCTTCACGTGGTACTGCATCTGTTTTTGTTCGTACTCCTCTTTTGAAATTTTCTTGTTTGCCCAGTCATTCTCAAGATTTCCCTGGAGTCTCCTGGTTTCAATAATTTTACGGTTAAGCGAGTATCTTCCAACTGACTTAAGCTTCTTTGAAATAGTTATTAAAATAACCAAAAGAACAACCGCCGCAATAGCCATTAGGGCTAATATTACCAAAAGATAGAAAAATTCTGTTACAAATCCTTCATCGCCAAAAACAGCTGGGGTGGAAGCTGAAAAATATCTTTCTGGTGGAAGTGAATTAAAGTATGTTTTGGTTTCCTGGGTTACATTAAACATACTTTCTGCTAGGAAAACCAATGAGACTCCACTCTTTACCATTTCAAGTGCGCGCGAGTTCTCATTTTGTGAGCGATAGAAATCAACCCCTTTACTGTAGTAGGAAGCGTGATCTAAATAAAGCCTTGGCCAAACAGAAGGCCTTTCGTCTTCATTCATTTCCTGCTGCAATGATTCAATTCTTAATTTGAGTTCGTCGTCAAGCTCTTCAAGGCTACGGTTCTTAATGTAAATTGATGAGTCGGCTAATGCAAACGCTGAAACCGCATCAAACAATGCAGAGGCTGTCCACCGCTTTTCTTTAGCAAGCTTAGCAGAACTGTATCTCCTAAGAATGTCGTCTTTTTCCTCATCAGTAAGCATTGTCAACGCATTCTCAACATTCACAAGGTAAGTGTCAAGTTGTGTATCAAAGTGAGTGTCTTGTGTTACAAGGCGATCTGTGGAAAGCGAAATTGCGTAGAAATCACGTGCTGCTTCAAGCCAGGCACTTGCATACTCAAAATCGCGAAGCTTTTCAAGAGCTTTCATCTCATCTTCCTCTGAACCCACAGTAATGACAATTGTGTCACTGTCCCCAAGCAAGGTTTCAATCTTTTCCTCAGCCCAATTCAGCCTTTGCCTTGCCGAAATATACCATTCAATTGAATCAACTGAAAGAGGTGTGTTAAGGTCTCTTTTCATTGACTCAAGGTCCTTTTTTAGATTAAGAAGCTTTATGTCCCAAACTGTAGAATTTCCACTTAAAAGAGATGGGTTGTCACTTATGTCTCTAACTAGCGAGGCATTAACTTTTGCTAGGAAGGAATAGTTTGCTGCACTGTACAAATAGTTGTGGTCGTGCAAAAGCTTTGCCTGTTCAAGAGTTTTTTCGCTTTCGTTTAGAAGAGACAGCATTGCGTCAACCATTGATGGGTCGGTTAGAAGGGTTCCACCAAGGGCCTTTCTTGCCTTACTAATTCCCAGTTCGGCCTTTTTAATGTAGTCCGAGGTAACTATGTGCATTGGTTCAAGTTCAAGCGGGAATGAAATAACTTCTGGAACAAAGTCCGGAGTAAAAACTGCTTGTGTACTAACATCAATTGTTTCAATATCAGAGAAAGCATACTTTACAACATCATCCATGTTTGAGACTTCAACAACCGTTATTCCCCACTCATCCCTTGCGTACTCTGACAGGTTAATTGATTCAACTCCTCCTGGAAGCTTGACAATTTGCTTTGCTTCACCTCTTGGAATCATAAAGAGATCAATTCCTGTTGCCGCGGCCTTCTGGGCTTTTTTAAAAACGCCTCCAACTGCTCCAACTCCGCCGTCAACAGTTATGGTTCCGGTTACAGAAATGTTCTCTGGAACCTCTTTGTTTTGAAGCATTGCAATTGTTAGAAGACCCATTGCAGCCCCTGCACTTGGCCCGTCAACAAGTGATGCTGTGCTTTCAATTTCAAAAAAGTAATCAAATTTGTTTGTTCGCTTAAAGTAGTTTTCAGCAACCTTTACGGCAATCTTTTCAGTTGTTTGAGTTGAAGTACCAATTAATGGTTCTACACTACTCCAAATCTTACCAGTACCGGGTTTTATTGTAAGAGAAAGTCCTGCTGAAAGAGCTGTTTCGTCATTGTTTGTTACTGCAAAAACGGTGAGATTGTCTTGTTCTATTACAGCGCTAACTGTTGAAATAAAGGCTAGAACAAAGAATAGTGTAAGAATTTGCCTGCTCATTTTTTCACCAAATTAAGATAAAATAGGGGCAAAGAGGTTAATAAGAATTTTGGCGAGCTATGAAGCAAAGTTAATAGACTGGTGGGCAATGCAATGGTAGAATTTTACTTCCCCACTGCTGCCCCCACCTAATCCGGCGGAATTAAACCAAAAGCCTTCTTGAACGCTAGTGAGCCATTAACATAACCACCTCATGTACGCTTTTAACAAAACGCAATTGGTGTCCCTACCGCCAGCTATATCTATGGGTAAGGAACTATAAAAGATTTCCTTTAATTGGTTAACACTACTCAGGTAATTAGAAAAATAGAATAAGAAAAGGGAAAAAGGGCCTGCTTACCCAAACAAGCTACCCAAGCCCTCTGCTGCCTCTTCCTCTGTCTTTCCTGGATCTTCTTCTTTCTTTTCTTCTTTGGCTTGTGCCCCTGCTTCCGCCGGTGCCGCTGCTGGTGCTGCTGCTGGTGCTGCTGCCGCCTTTTCTATTGCCTCATCAATATTTACTTCCTTGAGTGAAGCAACAAGTGCCTTTACTCTAGCACTGTCAGCGTCAACTTCCGCAGCCTTCAGGACCTTGGTAACAGCTTCTTCTTTGACTTCTTTTCCGGTCGAATGCAACAACATTGCCGCATATACATACTCCATCATTTTCACCTCTTAAGTCAATTAACAATTTTTATCAATTGAATAAGTCTACTCCTTTTTTTCCTCGGCCGCATCTTTGGCCGGCTCTTCCTTCTTCTCTTCAGCCTTTGGCTCTTCCTTCTTTCCCTCAGCCTTAGGTTCTTCCTTCTTCTCTTCCGCCTTAGGTTCTTCCTTCTTTTCCTCAGCTTTCTCTTCAACCTTCTCTTCGGCTTTGGCCTCGGTTGGGGCCTGCGTTGGGATGTTTGACTTCAAAGCTGATGCTTGCCTTGCGGCCTTTGCAATAAATTCCTCAATTGTTGCTGGCGATAAGACTTCTGCTTCCAGCGCAACTGCCTTGGACTCTCTGAAAGCCTTTTGCAAGAGCAGTGGGATTGTTTCCTTTATGAAGTACCCTGCATTAAACGCTAAGTTGAATGCTTGTGTATAAGCTTTGATAAAATTGTTTCTAACCTCTTCCTCGTCAATGTTTAGAACGTCGCCTTCAAACACTTCCTTGTTTTCGTAGCAAGCTACAATGTTTAGACCGACTTTGATCGGTTTTATTCCAAGTTTTGAAAGAGTTCCTGCAACGGCTGCACTAACTGGTTCACCCTTTTTTGTAACAACCTTGTCTTCTGCAATTGAAATGGTTGCACCTTGCACCATTACTTTTAAGCCAGCGCCCTTCAAATCAGATAGGGCTGGACCCGGCGGTAGACCAGTGTCTCCTGCTGGGACAACAATGTCATTTTGTGCAAGTGATCCCTCTTTTGCTGCAACATCTCCCTTGTTCTTTTTAAGAAATGCGTAAATTTCAAACGGGTTCATTGAAGTAAAAATTATTGCAATTGAATCGTTCACATAGCTGTTAAGCTTTTCAGAATCGATACTTGACTGCTCAAAGGCCTTTCTTATAACTCTAGTTTTTGAAACCCTGATTTCAGCCTTGCCTTTTAACTTTTTTCTAAGCCCTTGAAATAATGAAGCTGGAAAACTTCTAAGGCTTGCTACTGCAATTACAGGGTACTGATTTGCAAGCGTTGTAAGCTCTTCAAGCTGGGCCTTTTTCCAGGCAACAGTGTGACTTGTCATCTTACTGCGCCCCCTTACTTCCAACCCTCATGGCCGGGCCCATTGATTCCTTTACTAAAACACTCTTTATATTGTGAGCCTTTCCTGGAAGGCTTGCTTGCACTGCATTAACAACAGCAACAGCGTTTTCTGCAAGCTGTTTATCATCCATTGCCTCAGTTCCAAGAACAACTTGTACAACAGGCATAAATTTTCCTTTTTTGTTTGTTACTCTTGTAACAGAACTCATTTGCTTTAAGGCCTGCAAAGCAACTGCTGGATTTGTTGGAACTGGCTTTGGCATTTTTCCCTTTGGAGCAAGCTCTTGTCCCAAATACTTTCCAACGGCAATCATAACTGGACCCTCTGCAATTAGAGCGTCAAATTCAAGCGCGATTTGAGCAAGTTCC
>JASLNX010000115.1 GCA_030745815.1 archaeon | reverse complement strand
GGGCAACTCCGCCTGAAGCGCAGGCTGCTTCCAGCCTTGTTGAAGGAATTGGATTTAGCCCAAGCTGATCAGCAATTAGTGCTCCAATGTGTTCTTGTGCAATAAATCTTCCAGAGGCCATGCAGCCGCCGTAGATTGCTTCAATATCATTTCCTTCAAGCCCTGAGTCCTGCAACGCAGTTATGCCTGCTTTTGCTACAAGCTCTCTAAACGACTCCATCCAGTGCTCACCAAACTTTGTAATTCCATATCCAATTATTGAAACGCTTCTCATGTCAATCACAAACTCTTCAGTTTTTTCCTGAACTTTGCGTACTGTGCATAGCTCAAATACTTTTTTTCATCAATCATTTTTTTTACTGGAATTTTTGCTCTCTTTTTTGCAATGTTTTTTGTTGCTGTTAAAACAAACGCGTCACTTCCGGCTCCTGACCCATAACTTACTGCAAGAATTCTTTGCCCTGGTTTTACCTTGTCAAGAATACTTGCCAGTCCAATTATCATGCTTCCACTGTAAGTGTTTCCAATATCAGGTGTAATCATTCCCTGTTCCACTTTGCTGTAGTCAAAGCCAAGCATTTTTGCAACCCTTAGCGGAAACTTTCCGTTTGGTTGGTGAAATACCGCGTAATCAAAATCTTTTTCCGTTAAGCCGGTTTTTCCCATTATTCCCTTTGTTGCTTCAATAACGTGTCTAAAGTATGCTGGTTCACCTGTAAATCTTCCAGCGTGCCTTGGGAATTCAGCGTGTTGCCTTCTCCAAAAGTCAGGTGTGTCGGTTGTAAAGCTGTAGGTTTCATCAATTGTTGCAATTACTTCTTCTTCTTTTTTTCCAACTATAAATGCTGCTCCGCCGCTTGCTGCGGTGTACTCCAATGCGTCTCCTGGCCTTCCCTGAGCTGTGTCTGCTCCAACCGCTAATCCGTACTCAATCCATTTAGGAATTTTTGATTCAACAAGCCCCATGCACATTTGAATTCCTGCAGTTCCTGCTTTGCATGCAAATTCCAAGTCTGCTGCAGTTAATTCTGGCCCTGCATTAATTGCGTCTGCCACAATTGAGGCAGTGGGTTTTACAGCATAAGGGTGACTTTCGCTTCCAACGTAAACCGCGCCAATTTTTTGCGCGTCAATTCCAAAGTCTTCAATTGCCTTTCTTGAGGCTTCAACTGCAATTGTGCAGGCGTCTTCGTCAAACCCTGCAACTGCCTTTTCTTTAACGTTAAGACCTTTTGAAATTGCTTTCCCGTTTTTTCCCCAGACTTCTGCAATTTTTTCCACAGTTATTCTGTTTATGGGGGCATATGCTCCGTATCCAACTATTCCAATCATTTTCTCATCTCTTCTAATATTTCTTTTGCCCGATTAACCCTTATATTCTTTTCTTCAGCCATTTTCGCTGAAACTGCTTCAATTTCCTCAGGTTTTGCTCCGGCCATTACTGCAATGTTTTTTCCGTGCAGTGCCATGTGCCCTGCTTGAATTCCGCGGGTTGCAATTTCTCTTATTGCTGCAAAATTTTGTGCTAAGCCCACTGCTGCAATTTTTTCAGCAAGTTCTTGTGCGGTTTTAACTTTAAGAAGTTTTAAGCAAACTCCTGCAAGAGGGTTTGTTTTAACCGCTCCACCCACCAGTCCAACTGCTAGTGGCAGTTCAATTTCTCCAACAAGGTTTCCTGCATCATCTTTGTAATATTTTGTAAGGGGCCTGTATTTTGTTTCAAATGCTGCAAAACTGTGTGCTCCTGCTTCAATTGCTCTCCAGTCTTGGCCGCATGCAATTGCGACTGCGTCAATTCCGTTCATTACTCCCTTGTTATGAGTTGTTGCCCTAAACTGGTCTGCTTCAGCAACCTCGTAAACTTCAATTATTGCGTCAATTATTTCTTCAGTAGTTTTTCCAGTGTCTTTTCCCTTAAAACTTTCTTCAATTGCTTCTTTGGAAAAAACAGCTTTTGCTCTTGCTTTTCTGTGAACTGCCAAATTTGAAATTATTCTAAGCCTACTTTTTCCGCCTGAGAGTTCTTCAATATCGCTTGCAATTGATTCAACCATTGTGTTTACTGCGTTTGCACCCATTGCGTCTCGTACATCAACTAGCAAGTGCACCATAACTATCTTCCCACTCTTTGCCTGCCTTTCGTGCACTTCAATATCTCTTGGCCCTCCGCCAAATTTAACCAAAACCGGGTCAATTCCTTTTGCTTTCTCAAGCAGTTCTGCTTTCTTTCCGATTATTGTGCTCTTTGCTTTCTCAAAATCTTCAACTCCAACCAAGGCTATTTGCCCGATCATTATTGGTTCGTCGCTTTCTGTTGTAAACCCACCGGCAGTCCTTGCAATTCCTGCAACTTTACTTGCTGCTGCAACAACGCTTGGTTCTTCAACGGCCATTGGAATTAAGCAGTCAGCTCCGTCAATCAAAAAGTTTGTTGCAATTCCTAAAGGGAGTTGTTGCATTCCAACAACATTTTCAATCATCTTGTCAGATGTTTCAAATGATAGAACAGAGTTTGTTCCAAGAAGGGTTGCTTCCTCGTCACTTAGTTCTGCGAATTCCTTTACAAGGGCAATTCGCTCTTCCCTGCTTTTTTTGTAAAACTTGTGTATTTCGCTTGAACCCATTTTTTCACCTAATTACAGTATATCGCTGTTTGTTAATTTAAACTCTTTCCGGCTTCTAAAATTTTCTCTATTTTTTCAACTGCTGCAGCTGCCGATTGAATTGCTGTTGCAATCAGCTTTTTTTCGTTTACTAAGTCTCCTGCCAAAACAACGTTTCCCGGGAGTTCTTCAAAACTTTTGTAAGGGCTTCCTTCAAGAATTTCAAGGTTTGGCTGTTGGCCGATTGCAATTATTACAAGGTCTGTTTTTACATCAACTGTTTCCCCTGTCTTCTCAACCTTTCCATCTTTCAAAACGGTTTTGTCAAAAACAATTGTTTCAAGTTTTTCACTTCCAACAAATTTTTGTGGGCTTAAGTGCATTGAAAATTCTACTCCGTCTTCTTCTGCTCCTTTTACTTCCTGTTCCATTGCTGGCATTTCTTTTTTTCCTCGTCTGTAAGCAATTTTTGTTTTTGCGCCAAGTTTTACTGCAGCTCTTGCGCAGTCCATTGCAGTGTCTCCTGCTCCAATTACTACAACCTCTTTTCCTTCCAGGCTTTCAATCTTATCTTCGTTGTATTTTCGCAAGAACTCAAGCCAGTACTGTACGTTTGAAAGTTCCACACCATCAATTCCAAGCTTTCTAGCGTTCCATTCGCCTGGAGTAAATACCACTGCGTCAAAGCCTTCAACAATTTCTTGAAGAGGGTGTTCTTTTCCTATCTCGGTTCCTAATTTAATCTCAACTCCAATCTGTTTTAGCACCTCTATTTTTGGAGCAATTCCGTCTCTTGAAAACCTAAATTTTGGCAGGTAATACTGAAGCATTCCACCTGGGAGCGCTTCCTTTTCAAAAATTTCAACATTGCAGCCTTTCCTCGCCAAGAGCAGTGCAGAGTGCATGCCTGCTGGCCCTGATCCAATTACTGCAATTTTTTTGTCTGTCATAAGATCACATTGTTATAGTATTTTTTTGCCTTTCCAGAATCATTATATCTTTGCCCTCAAATAAAAAGGTTTCGGTTATCGCCAAACCATTATTCGTCAATTGACACACTTTAAGGTGTTTTTTCCGTCAATCGCCTTTTCACTTCAGCTTCAAAAGTTCAGCTGGTTTTCCCTTTTCAATTAGCAATTTTCCTTTCAGTTGGAACCTTTCCTTTCCGTCTACAACAACTTCAAGCGCTTGGCTTTTGTCCAAGTTTTTAACATAAATTTTTGTTCCTTGCCCAACTGCAAAAGCTTTTCCCTCTCTGTTCAAGGGGTTGCTTGGAACAACAACAAATTTCTTTTCATCCTTTCTAATCTTTTTTCCACCTGCACTGTATGCGTGGCCCGTGCTTCCTGTTGGCGTTGCAACAATTAGTGCGTCGCACGAAAACTTTTCATTCCTTTTGCCGAATCGCGCTTCCAAATTAATTAGGGATCCACTTTTTTTGGGAGCAACAAGCAGTTCGTTTAGAGCAAGCGGTAGTTTTTTTCCAGAAACCTTTCCCGCAAGTCTTGCCTTTTTTTCAACAGAATAAGATTTCTTTGCAATCTTTTTTGCAGCCTTCTCAATGCTTTTTTCTTTTACTTGCATTAGGCAACATCTTGTTCCGGCGGCAACTCCAAGTAGCGGGGTTTTATCAACTGACCTTGCAACCCTTAAGAGCGAACCGTCCCCGCCTACAACGCAAATTATTTCAAAGCCGCTTCTTTTCAGCTTCTTGGATGAGATTCCAACTTTTTTAATTTCAAGGCCTTGCGTTTTTAGTGCAGAGAAAAATTTTGAGGAAATGGTCTTTACTTTGGCCCTTTCAAAGTGCCCGGTTACAGCAATCATTTAAAATCAACAGAATTATTGACAAAACGCTATTTAATTTATTCCCTGAACTTTTTGTGAATTATTTTTACTGCATTTTCCAATTCTTTTTGTTTTACTAGAAAAGAAAGGTTTATTTCACTGCTTCCTTGTGAAATCATTTCAACGTTTATGTCATTTTTTCCAAGCGCGTCAAACACGTTACCGGCAATTCCTGGCTTTCGCCTCATTCCTTCTCCAATTACGCCAATCATTGCAACGTCTGAATCAAAGCTAATTGAATCAAACCCTGGGCACTCGCTTTCCAGTACCTTTTGTGTTTTTTCAACATCGCTTTCGTTTATTGTAAAAGAAATGCCTGATTCAGAGGTTGAAACAAGGTCAACTGAAATGCCTTCTTTTGAAACAGTTCCAAATACCTTTGCTAAAACTCCCGGGTGATCAATCATTGCAGCACTCTTAATGCAAACCATTGCAATGTTGTTTCTTGAGGCAATGCTTTTCACTATTTTTTCGTGCTTG
>JASLNX010000114.1 GCA_030745815.1 archaeon | reverse complement strand
CACTCTTTAGTATTACTCACATCCGCCTTTACTGCAATAGCCTTTACCCCTTTGGCTTCAATCTCTTTCACAACGGCCTCGGCCTTTTCCTTGCTCTCAAAATAGTTTACAGCAACATTTGCACCGTGCATTGCAAGAACCAATGAAATGGCCTTTCCAATACCCCGGCTGGCACCGGTGACAATTGCAGTTTTTCCCTTAAGTTGTTTTTCCATCAAATTCACCTAAAAAAATCAATCATAAAAGTCTTTAAAACAGGACTAGGTACAAGCCCCAAATCCCTCATAAATTGTTTTTCCCTCGGCCGCCAAATCGCGCAAAGCGTCGGCCATGCATTTAATTCCATAAATTCTAATAACTGCCTCGCCAATCTTGCCCTTACCCAAACAGCCCCTCTCTTCCAAGATCCCTTCAAACCAGTCAGCAATCTCCGGGTGCCAGTCAACTCGAATGGAATCAAGCGATTTGTCGTGCTCCCTTAATAGCACCTTGCGCTTCTTTCCCAGAGCAGCAATTACAACAAACTCTTTCAAGCCATTCTTGTAAACCTTCACAGGAAACTTCTCACCCAACTCGTCCTCAACAAGGTAGTTGCAAGTAAGGCTTCTGTGAAGCGGGCTCCCCAAACAAACAACCTTCCCGCCCTTCTTCATGGCCTTAAAGTAAGGAGAATTTTTTGAGAAAGGGGTCTTGTCCAAAAGATGCCCTGATGTAATGGCTTCAGCGTCCTTTCCAACACATGCCACGCTGTGAGTTGGACTCAAGCTTCTCTTTGCCTGCGACAGCCTCCAAAAAACGTCGGTTATCTTTCCAAGCGCACTCGGCGTATTCCGAACATCAAAAGTTTTCCCGTCAGGGAGAGGCCCAAACGATGGCATGCAAACATTTCCCCTTGCACCAACAACCTCAATCAATGCATTAATTACTTCCATTGGGCCATTCTTTACAAATCCAAATGAACTAAACGAAGAGTGAACAAAAATTGTGTCCCCTTCAACAATCCCCATATCCCTTAAACCATTAACAATATCCTGCTTTGAGACGGCAATCCCTTCAGCCCTTTTTCGAAAAGTCCAAACGCGTAAAGGAAACCTTGCCAATTTTTTCAGCGCACTCTTTAAGGGAGAAGGCAAAACTCGTGCAAGAAATTTTTTAACACACATTTCAACCACTTTACTTTCTAACCTTCCTAACTGCATTCAGGGCTCGGCCTGCAATGCTCTTTACAATGTACTTTTTTCCAAAGCCGCTTGGCTCTGGAACAGTATCCAAAATCGGCGCGGTTGGAAGTCTTTTGCCCTTCTTCAACGACGCTCGCTTTATTACAGAACTCTTAGTCGTAACAAGATAACGCTTGTTTCCTAAAACAACGGCAAT
>JASLNX010000113.1 GCA_030745815.1 archaeon | reverse complement strand
ACTGGCAAGAGTTCGCCCCAGAGCTGGTTTATCATCTTTGAACTCACTTCAAATGAAGTTAGTTGAATTGATGCCTTTGCAAGCGGGCTAAACATTCCTGAAACAATAAAATTGCTGTTGTCTAAAAGTAAATCTACGATTATTTGGCCTGACGCTGTTTTTTCTTCTCTTACAACAAGCCCAAAATCACTTTCTCCTTTTTTTACAATGGCTTCTACGTCTTCTCTACTTTCTGCTAGGTGAAGTTTTACACGTTTTGTGTTTTCCATTATTTCAATTAGTTCTTGGGAACTAAATGACCCAAGTTCTATTTCTGCAGGAATAAACAATGCAACGTCAACTGTTTGTAAGTTAAGTTGGGATCCAAATGCGGCTCCAAGCGCTCCAATAACTAAAAGCGGGTAAATTATTATGAGTGCAAGAGTCATTTTTTGGCTTTTTATTAAATTGAACTCTTTTAGCACAATGTATGGAAGTTCCTTCATTCAAATCTACTCCTTAATCGCTTTTCCAGTTATATTGAGAAAAACGTCCTCTAGTTCTGGTTCCTTAACAAGGCTTCCGTTGATTTCGTAGCCTGCTTCATTAATTATTTTTGAAAGTTTTACAATTACCGGCGTAACATTTGATTGCTCAGTTGGCAAAATAAGGGTTGATTGTACATTTCTTACAATTTTTCCAGGCATTGCCTCTTTAATTTTTACAATTAAATCAAGTTCCACGTTCTTATTTAACTTAAAAATTAGTACGGCCTTTCCACCGTATTCTGCAATCAAATTTTCTGGGTCGTCAATTACTGCAATTTTACCAGAACTCATCATTGCAACCCGGTCACATAGTTCCTCTGCTTCATCCATGTAATGTGTTGTGAGAAGAATTGTTTTTCCAGAGTCGCGCAATTCGTTTATTTTGTTCCACAGGGTTTGTCGCATTTTTGGGTCAAGGCCAACAGTTGGTTCGTCAAGAAAAATAATGTCCGGATTGTTTACAAGTGAACATGCAATGTTAAGAAGTCGTTTGTAGCCTCCGCTTAGAACTCTTGCTTTGTGGTTTGTAAAGCGGGATAAGTTAAGCCATTTTATTAACCAGATAGTTTCGGTTTTTGCAACTTTATTTCCACTACCATAAAGAGATGCAAAAAATTCTATGTTTTGTTTTACTGTAAAACTTTGATAAAAGCTTGGTTCCTGTGGAACCATTCCAATGCGTTCTCTTACTTTGCCAGCACGCGCATCCTGCTTTTCTCCAAAATATTCGACCGTTCCCTTATCTGCTTTAAGCAGTCCAACAAGAATTTTTGCAAGCGTTGTTTTGCCTGCTCCATTTGGCCCCAATAATCCAAGGATTTCTCCTCGTTCAACTTTTATTGAAACATTGTTTATTGCAATGTTTTTGCCAAAGCTCTTTTTGATATTTGAAGCAGTTAAAATAGATTCAGCCATGCGAAAAATATGCCCGACCTTATTTATATAGCTTGTTAAAACGCAATTCAAGCGTTTTTTTCATAATAATAAAAGCGCAGGGGACGAGATTCGAACTCGCGCGCCCCGAAGGACACGAGCTTAGCAGGCTCGCGCATTAAACCACTCTGCCACCCCTGCAGCTAGAAACCACTGGTTTCCACTGACACCCCTATTGCTAGGGGGGTATAATTGAATTAATTAGTTGGGCAATGCTTTAAATACTAATTCAATGCTTTGGATTGCCTGCTTTGGCAGCGGTAAAAATCCAAAATTCTTCAAACATAAACTATAAAATAGGGGTTTGGACTATATTCTGGAAATGAAGAAACTTTTGTTCGTTTGGTTAGCCATTGGCTTACTTTTTGCCGGGTCGGTTTATTCTGCTTACACTGGGCCAGTGAAAACTTTTGAGTTTAGAGAAGACGGAGCATTTGTTAATATGACTGAGGACGTGGAAATTAACCAAGACTATCCCACGAATAATTTTGGCAATCGAACGTCTTTTACGGTTGATCGAGAGACACCTGTTGCAAATGTTTTGATAAAGTTTCCAAATATTTTTGGCGAAGGCCAAAAGCAAATTTCTTTGGGTACAAAAATTAATTCAGCGGTTTTAAGTATTAATTGTTTTAATAAAGGCAAAGATATTTCTGCCTACCTTGTGTTAGAGGGCTGGGCAGAAACTGAGGCCACGTGGAATGAGCGAAAATCAGGGCTTGCGTGGACAAACGCAGGAGCGGATGGGACACATTCAAGTGATAGGTCTGTAAAATTAACCTTTTCGTGTACTTCAACAGAATTCAAGGAATATGACATTACTTCGTTTGCACAAGCTTGGTCGGATGGAAAACCAAATTATGGAATTGTTTTTGAGTCCAATGGCACTGACGGATTGGACTTTTACTCCAGTGAACATCCAAATTACTCAAAAAGGCCGTTGTTAACAGTAAATGTTGGAAGTGATCCAGTTATTGACCCACCGGTAGATCCTGTGGACAACCCACCTGATGTTATTGGGTCTAATCAAATTAACTTTTTTGAACTGGGAGACATTATAATTATTGCCATGATCTTTGGCCTTATTGTTGGAGTAATAGTTCTTGGCAGAAGAATTTTGGCCGGAAGTTCAGCTCTTGCAATAGCTCAAGAAAACGGCTCAGGCCTTGAACAAGTAAAAATAAAGCCAATTGACCCCAAAGAAAAATTAAAAGCTCTTCTTAAAGAAAAGAAAAACGTTGAACACATGCTAAAACTTACCAGCGCAAAATACCACAGCAGAGAACTTGACGAAGGCGGCTACCAAAAAATAGTAAGAGACTACCAAGAAAAACTAATCTCAATAGAAGCCGAAATTGACTCAATCCAAGGCAAAGTCCAGTAGGCCACTTGTTTTAAATCCTCAATCTAGGTTGCAAAATTTGGTTTTTATTTTTATTAAGTTGTGTTTAATACTTAATTTATGATTTCAATTGTCTTTGTTGGCAGAAACGATAATTACGGGGGCAATTTTGAATCCCGAACTTTTTCAACCCTTTCTCACAATGTCAAAAAGTTAGAAGCGGCAGGCGTAGACTATGAAATTATATTTGTTGAATGGAACCCGGTTTTTGGTAATCCCCTGCTTTCAAATAAAATTAACGCTAAGTTTGACAAATCAACCTGCTATGTTGTTGGAAACAGTATTCATCGTCACATCTGCCGCAACAAACACATTAAGGTTTACGAATACCATGCTAAAAACGTTGGCGCAAAATACGCTAATGGTGACTGGTTACTTATTACCAATCCAGATGTATTCTTTGGAGAGGAAGTTATTGACTTTTTGGCTTCCAAAAAATTTGATGCCAAAACTTTGTACCGAGCAGGCTGGATAAATATAAAAAACGAAAACGACGTTGACAATACGAATTTGAAAGATCAAACTAACGATGACCCGCAACCATTTACTCGCGCTTCAGGCGATTTTGTTCTTGTTAAAAAAAACTTGTTTGATTTAGTGGGTGGATATAGGGAAAATCTTGCATTTACAAACACACACAAGGACGCAATTTTTTGTTTGACCGTGTTTGAGCAAACTCAGCGCGCCTGCAAAATTGGAAACATTTATCACCTTGACCACAAACGTGATAATAATAAAAAACGCCGTGTTGGATACAATCTTTACAAGGTTCCAAGAACACACCAAGAAAAATACGGACACGAAGACATTTCCAACATAAAAAAAATCTCAAAAAGGGTTTACAAACTCAGCTTGAAAAAAAGACTACTGTTAGAAGGCCTGGTCAAAACCCTGCCCAACCCAAAAGCACTGTTTAAGCTTTAGCCGCGAGGTACCCCCCAACCACTCAACCCTTGTTAGTAAAGATTCAGGGATTACGCCACTTCGCAGCATCCTTGCCCACCACTGCTTCCAGGCAAAGGCCAACGCCACCAATCGCCAGCCCTACTGGGCGGTTATCTGTAACGGCAAAATCACAAAATAAGAAATTGGGATAAAAACGCCCCCGGAAGG
>JASLNX010000112.1 GCA_030745815.1 archaeon | reverse complement strand
GCAGAAGGCGGCCTATGGGCGCTTACATCACATGCAACTGAACGCTGTGAAAATATCGACGTTGATGACAGCATGTGCGCCTACAATACAACCTTTGTCACAAGGTACAAGAAAAGAGTGCCTGATGTGGAAGACGAGCGTATTCCTAACGGTGGCGGCGGAGGCGGCGGAGGCAATTATTGCCAAGGCCAAGCATGTGTTTTTATGCTAGATCCGGCGCCTGGTGCAAAACAATGTATTAATGATGCACAGTGTAAACCGGACAAGCACACGGAATGCAATGGTTCAAATCAGTGTCTAATGGTTAACGATGTTACTGGCCTTGAAGGTAACGGGTGCATAGACGATGTGGACTGCGTTAACCTTGACGGGATGCATATGGAATGCAACGGTCCCACGTGCGTGGAAGTTGCCGATGTTACTGGTGATGAGGATAACGAGTGTGCAGTTGATGCTGACTGTGGCCTTGGCCCAAACCAACCGCCTGTTGCTGACGCAACCGTTGGAGAGGACCCGGTTCCAGGTGAGATATATTACCCAACAACAATTTCAGTTACTTCAGGCACAGTGGTTACACTACACTCTGATCAGGATAGTGATGATTTAGGCGAGGACGCTTCATTTGACCCCGAGGAAACACAATTGGCATATGAATGGATTTGCAAAACCCCTCCTTGCCCTTCGTTGGGTTTAGAAGCCCAGGATCCTAATGCAACTATTACTGTAACAGGTCTTGTTGGTGAAAGTTATGTGTTTGGGCTTACTGTTACTGATCAAGCAGGACTTGGTGAAGCTTCTAATGAGGCCCTTGTAATAGTTAATGTAATTTCAGGAGGGGCAATGCACAACGCCTGTGTTGGCACCGGTGTTAGCGCGACCTGCCAGTCTATTGCTGGAGCGGGAACGGATTTTTGCTTGAGCGATGCTGAATGCAAAACACAGCGCCAGGAGTGCGTAGGATTAACATGTACTACAATTCCAGGGCTTGGTTCAAACACATGCGTTGATGACAGTGCTTGCGTTGCTGGAGTTGATCCAGACGACTTCAAAGTGGTTTCTTTTGTAATTGACCCAACCTTTGTTAATGTTCCTGAGCCTGGTGACCCACCTGCTTTAGTTGATGCAACGGTTTCTATTAAGAATTCTGGCAGTATGCCAGCTACTGTAACTCTTCTTTTGGAGATAACAGATGCTGCGTTTGATGACAGCGACTCAATTGAAATTGGCCCAGGGCTTACTCACCTTTTTACTGTTCAAATTCCTGTTGACGACTCTTGGACTCCGGGAAATTATGCGGTTAGGGCGTCTGTTACTCCTGGCGATGATTCAAAGACTGTATTCCTTTCAGTTTTAAGAGGTGCGGCCTCAACTATTCCTGAAACCGGGTTTTTGTTGGTTTCAATGGTTGCGTTTGTTGTTCTTGCAATAATTCTTATTCCTGCAAAAAAATAAGTTTAAGAAATAGTTTTTCTTAGTTATCGCCTTTGAGTTCAAGAATGGCTTCAGCAATGTCGCCTTCGTTTTTCTTTAGTGCTGCTGTTGCTTTCTTTTTGTCAACGCCTGCTTGTGTCATAACCATTTCAATGTCTTCGTCGGGGATTCCATTCTTTTCTTCAACGGCCTCTCCCATTACTGTGTAGGTCTTTTGGCCCTGCATGTTTATTACAGAAACATTAGGCTGGTTAATTACAAGCTTTGTTCCGTCTTCTAACTCAAAGACTACTTTTTTTGCTGGCAGTTCATCGTTTTTTATGCCAAGTTGTTTCATCATTCTTTGCATTTGCTTTGGGTTCATTCCACCCATTCCAGGAATCATTAAATCACCATCTCTATTGTTTCAAGAAAACCTTATTAATTCTGTTGATTTCAAAGAAGTTTAAATTCAGGGGGGTTTCTGGGTCTTGGATTCCAGCATTGCCAGCAAAGAATTTCGCTGGACGGGTCTTTCCAACCTGCCGAAATCTTTTGAAACTCTTTTCCAGTATAAAGAGAATCCCAGTTTTGTTTTGTTAAATTTCCAAGAACATGTTGCATGCCGTAGTCATTGCAGCATAAGACAACGTCTCCATTGGGTTGCAAAACACCTACTTGTAAAAAGTTACACATTAGTAAGTTGCGCCTTCTTGTCACTTCGGATTCCAAGTGGCAGGCCCTGTTGTGCAAATTCCATAACCGGCCCTTTTTCTTAACGTTTTTTAACAAGGGTTTTATTTCAGGGTGCACTTTTCCAAAAAACAAAACTGATGGTTGGCGGGCCATGGTGTTTATGGCAGTTTCTAATATGTCCAAATAGTTGTCATCTACAGTAACCCGCATATCGTCATCGTCACTTGGAACGTGAATTGTAAATTGGTCAATTGGAATGTGTTTTATTCTTGAAAGGTCTTCTTTTGTTGTTTTAACAAGGGTTGTGGAAAGCCCTTTAACTCGCCGTGTTTCGTGTGTGTGCAATAACATATCTGTGAAATGAGAATTTAACCAGGGTTCGCACATTCCGTTAAAGGTTATGTGCATATTAGTTGGAGTGTTGTTTAAACATTCTTGAAAAGTTTCCATTGTCAAATCCGTTGGCCCGCCTGTTTTTTTGTAAGCTTTTATTAGTACATCTTGCGGGCAGTACGAACAGCGAACACTACAACCTATTTTTGTAGTTACTTCCATTCTAGGATTTGGAGTCATGTTGTGCCTCTAAACTTATTTTAACAATTTCAAACAAGCTATCTTTTAAGTGGCCTGGCCGGCAATTGTTAAATCTCTGTTCCTATCTGTTTCAAGAAACCCTTATTAATTCCTTTGCCCTCAATTTTCCCTGAGATGGGCAGGCAGATAATAAGTAACTTTAACAGCTTTTCAAAAAAGCTTCCAAAGGGCGTTGACCGGGCAAAATTTGCACCAAGGTTGGACGCAATAAAACACTATCTTTCCAACGGAGGAATTCTAAGTGTTGCCCCGCATGACAGCGCGTTCCCAAAACTTTTGTACCCTAACAAGCTTCGTGTTAAAAGACAGGTTGATGAACTTCAAGAGTTAAGAAGGCACTATCATGAACGACTTGTTAGTTGGCGAAAGAAATTGCAGCAGGCGCAGATTTATTTTACAGTTAACAATATTAAAAAACTCAAAGAACCGCTTTACTGGAAGCACATGGCAAAATATTTTAGCGATAAAGATTACAAAAAGGATGTTGATACTGTAAAGCTTCCGGTAAACCTTGTTTCCGACGGGCGCTGGAAACCGATGGTAAAAATGTTTGTTAACAATCTAGATTACCGAAAACAATTAACGCAAACGGTTGACGAAAGCATTGTTTACGCTAAGGATAAAAAGGTTGCAAAGTATGCGGAGACCTTGCAAAAGTTTAGGAGTGAACAGAGTGGCCGAAAAATCGAGGCCCTTGAAAAAAAGCTTGCTGAAATTGACGCTGACATTTCTGCACTAAACGAAATTAACAAGTGGGCCGGCCAATAACTTCACCGGAAATCCACTCTCTAATCCTTTTTATACTATTCATTAATTTATTAATTTATGGACCTAAAAAAGCGCGTTCTAGAACTGAGCGGGCTTAAGAAGTTTAATCCAATGCAGGAGCTTGTTCTAAAAAGGGACTGGCAAAACAAAAGTATTGTTGTAAGTAGCCCAACTGCTTCTGGAAAAACTCTTGTATCTGAACTTCTTGCATTAAACAGTATTGTTTCAAAGAAAAAAAAGGTTGTTTACACTTGCCCATTAAAGGCCCTTGCTTTTGAACACTATTCAGAATTTAAGAAAAAATATTCCGCCGCTCTCAAGGTAAGGTTTGGGATAAGTACAGGGGACCTTGATTCAAGCAGCAGGCACTTACAAAATTACGATTTGATTTTTACAACCTACGAAAAGCTTGATTCCCTTATCAGGCACAAGGTGGATTGGTTGCGTGATGTTGGCCTTTTAATAATTGACGAAGTGCACGAGATTGATTCAGGGCGAGGCGCAACACTTGAAATTACTGCCTGCAAGCTCAGGCAACTAAATCCAAAAATGCAGGTTCTTGCGCTCTCAGCAACAATTCCAAATTCAAAAGAGCTGTCTGAGTGGCTTGAAGCAGAACTTGTTGAATCGGATTACAGGCCAATTCCTCTTCGTGAAGGAGTTTACTTTGATAAGGAACTGTTGTTTTCTGATGGGGGAAAAGCAGAAGAGGTTGAAGGGGAGAATCCTCTTGAAGCAATTGTAAACGATACAATTTCTGTTAAAAAAAAGCAGGCAATGGTTTTTGCAA
>JASLNX010000111.1 GCA_030745815.1 archaeon | reverse complement strand
AATTTTTGGGCCTGCGGGAAAACCTAGTCCCATCGCTCGTCCAAAACTGTCCAGCAAATTTCCAATTCCAACATCCAGTGTTTCACCGTAAACTCTGTACCTTCCATTTTCATACCCAATAATCTGCGTATTGGCCCCGCTTGCGTAACACACAATTGGATCCTTTGCCCCGGTTAAGGCCTTTCCAATTTCAATGTGTGCAACGCAGTGGTTTACGCCAAGCAATTTCTTGTCATACTTTAGCGATAGTGCGCGCGCAGTTGTTGCGCCAACCTGCAAGCACGCTCCCAATCCAGGGCCCTGTGAGAAGGAAATTAAATCAATATTTTTCATTTCAAGGCCTGCTTTTTCCAGCGCATTTCTCAGAACTGTTGAAGCGTTTTGAATGTGCGAGTCGGCTGCCTCTCTGGGTTTTATTCCACCGGCCTCTGTTGTAAAAGCGTTTTTTTCATTTGCAAGAATTTTGCAGCCGCCTTCACTATTGGAAACAATTCCAACTCCAAAAGTATGAGCAGTTGATTCAATTCCAAGACAAATCATTTCAAAGCCTCCAAAATTTCGCCCTGCTTAATTTGCCCTTCTCTTAAAATTTTATCATTCACCGAATCATAAATTGTGCTGGCTTCATTCTTTGGAAGATTATCTGCATCAACAATCAAATCAACGCTGTCTCCAAAAACTTCAATTGCCTCTTTTGCGGAATAAATCGCAGGTTGGTTGTGAAGGTTTGCAGATGTTGCAGTAATTGCCCGGCCAAACTTTTCAACAAGTTCGTGTGCAAAGGGGCTGCTTGAAATTCTAAAGGCAATTCCAGTGGAAGAAAGATTTTTTGGGGCAATTTCTCGCTTCTTACAAATTAGGGTGAGAGGGCCAGGCATAAAGTTATGTATAAGTCTTCTTGCGTTTTCGTTAAGTTCAGCTACCTGTTCTGCTTGCTTTTCGTTTGCAACAATTACACTAATTGGTTTGCTCCCAGGCTGCTTTTTTGCAAGGTGTACTTTTTCAACTGCGTTAGAACTAAGGGCGTCTACTCCAATGCCGTAGCTTGTTTCGGTGGGATACACTATAACTCCACCTTCTTTTAGAACCTGCAGAGCGGGCTCTATAGCCTGTTCAATCTTTACAATTTTGGCCATTTAGAACACTCTAAATATCATCCATAGCGCAAAGACATTGTATAACAAGTGCGCTCCAATTAGTGGATATATGTTTTGGCTTTTTTTGAAGCCGTACGCTAAAACCAGCCCCAGAATAAACGCTCCAACTACTTCTGCAAGCGACCCATAGAAAACATGCAGTATTGCAAACAGAGCGGTTGAACGCAGTACGCCAATTCGGTTTACTAAAAATCCCCGGAAGAATATGTCCTCTGTTGAAACTCTTGCTATTAGAACATATGCGAGAAAGAGCGGGGAAATTTGCTGAATTTTGTTTATTGCAACTGCAACCTGCTCTAGGTCATTTAGCTGCATTAGCGTTAGAATAATTGACAGGGTAAGGCTTATTAGAATCAATGCCGCTAAGAGCGGAATCATTTGTTTAAAGAATTTTTTGATTGAAATTTTTTTGAAGCCAAGTCTTTCCAGCGCTGGCTTTAGGTCTGAAAGCTTTTTTGGCTTTACCTTAAGAGCGCGCAAAGTCATTGATATTGGAAAAATTATAAGGAACAGGTCTATTAGAATATCAATGGCAAAACCAATCATTTACTTTTCCACTCGGTATATGCGCATTTTCCACAATAAAATCTGTCAGAGTGCTCTGCAAGAAATACCCCTGCTCCGCACTTTGGACAAGCCCTTTTTTCTTTTGTTGCCTCGTCTCCATCAACTTTGTAGTAAGAGCCCTTCTTCATTTTTGGGTGCTTTTTTCTTTCCTTCTTTCCCTTTCTTTCCTTTTGTTTCTTTGGCATTACTTGTCACCTTCTTTCTTTTCTTTCGCTTTAGGCTCTTCTTTTTTTTCCTCAGCTGGAGCTTCCTTTTTTTCTTCAGCCTTTGGCGCTTCTTTCTCAGCTTTTGCTTCAGCTTTCTTTTCGCCCTTGGCTTCTGGTGCGGCCTCAGGTTTTGGAGGGGCTGCTGGCGCCTCTTCGGCGGCTGCTTCCTTGCCTTTTTTTACCCCTTTGTTTCTGCCAATCATATATTCAAGCTCTATTTTTTCAAGGGCTTCAATTGAATCGTAAACTTTTGCCGTGCCCTCAATATCCTGAGAACCAAAATTGTGGGAAATCTTTGAAACAATTGTTTGCTCCGGTTTTGTATTTTCCAAAGCAGCAATCTTTTCGCGCACTTCCTTTCTTGAAGGTGGGACTTTTGTATCCTCTACCTTAAAGCTGATTTCTGTTCTGTTCAGCAAAGCGTTTTTGTTCTTGTTAGTAATTGTTATTTTCATCTACACCACCTTTTTTTAAAGTCCTATCTACTTAGCTGCAAGGCATATTTTCCAGGCGAACCAATCCCCATTCTTTGGGCTATTTCGCTCTTTTCAGGATCGACTATTACAACGTAGCCTCTCCAGAATGTTGTGAATGTTGCCGCGCCACAGTTTGGGCATTCTTTTGCGTCAATTACAACCTTTCTGCAGGCCCTGCATGCTTTTTCTTTTGACATTGGTAATTCTCCTTATTTTTTAGCTTCTTTTTTTTCTTTCTTTGCCTTTGTTCCCTTCTTTTCGCCGCCTTTTTTTGCGGTTTCCTTTCCAGGCTTACCGCTTTTCTTAAGCCAACTTTCTTTTCCAAGGAACGGCTGTCTCATTGTCAATCCAATCTTACTGTTTTGGATGTTTCCCTTTAAGGAAATTGTGACAATTCTTGCCAGCACTTCGTCATCCACTGTAAGCCTTCTGTTTGTGTTCTTTCCAATAAAGCCCGGGAGTTTTGCATCATAGTTTATGTAGTCGTCCATTATTTGGCTTACGTGCACTAGTCCCTCAATTGGACTGATTCTTACAAAAGCACCAAACTCTATTACCTCTGTTACTGCTCCTTCTACAACTTCGTGCATTAGGGGCTTGTACATTAGAAGTTCAAGGGTTGCTCTGTAGTATGCTGCGCCGTCTCCAAGTACAACCTTTCCTTCGCCTACATCGCCAACTTTTGTTACTGCTATGACCAATCCAAGGTCTTCGTCCACTATTCCTTCATATTCTTCTTGGACTATTTTTCTAATTGTCTCATCAAGCTTTCCGCCAAATTCTTTTGGTGGAACTCTAACCTTTTCTTTTACCTTTACCAGTGTGTACATATTGCATTCCTCACTCTATTTCAACAAGTTTTTTTCTTCTTAAGTAAATATTTTGCCCTCCAAGGCTTTTTATTCTTTTTCTAAGGGCTTTATCGTTTGAAGCCACATAAAAACCTTTCTTTGAAAGCTCAAGCAGTCCGTCGTCTGTATTTTTCACATCAACAGCTGTAAGCTCTACATTATTTTTTTCCATCAGCTCCTTTAATAGTTCAATTTCTCTTCTTTGTTTTTCGCCTGCTTTACCTATTTTGGTCAGTTCCTCTAAAATACCTTTTGTTACAAAAAACTCGGTTTTTTCACCCAATTTTTCTTTTATTAGGCTAAATACATCAACTTTAAATTGCGTAATCGCCAAAAGCATGTTGGTATCAACCAAAACTCTGCTATTGGACAATGCCAAACGCAACCAGCCTCCATCTTGTTGATTCTTTTCTGCTCAGTGCAATTTTTTGCCCTTTTTCAACTACTACCGGAGTATTTAGGAAAACATCTATTTTTTTGTTAGCGTAAGATCCAACTGTTCCAACTGCTGGCATTGTTCCAATGGTTAAAACAATTGTTTCGTTTGTTTTCATCTCCGAACTTACTTTCTCAACAAGCCTTTCAATTGGTTGCACTTCCATCTTAATGTTTTTCGTGCCGGCTGGGACCTTTCCTGGAATTCCAATGACTTGGCCGCGCATTTTGTCGTTGTTTGTAATGCTTGGGTCAATTTTTGTTCCAATTGCTATTAAGCCACCTGCGTGCGCTTCCTTAATTGGTCCTGATGCACAGTTTAAACTCACAACTTCTGTTTCCACTGGGGTTCCGTCAATTCCTGGAGCAATTACTATTTTGTCCTTAAGTTTTACTTTACCCCGAAGTATTGAGCCCCCAATAATTCCTCCTTTGAGGTTTTTTATTTTTTCACCTGGCTTGTTAATATCAAAGCTTCTTGCGCAGTACATTAAAAGTGATTTTTTTAAATCAAACTTTGGGGTTGGAAGGTACTTTTCCATTGCTTCAATTAATAGGTCAAGGTTTGTTCCAAAGTGTGCGGCAACAGGAATTATGGGAACATCCTTGTATCCATTATTTTCAAGAAATTTTTGTATTGTTTTCATGTTCTCTATTGCCTGCTTTTTTTCAACAAGGTCTATTTTGTTTTGGGCAACAATTATGTTTTTTACTCCAGCGGTTTTTAATGCCACAAGATGCTCGGTTGTTTGAGGCTGTGGGCAGGTTTCGTTTGCTGCAATAACAAGTACTGCTCCGTGCATTAGGGCTGCACCGCTTAACATTGTTGTCATTAGAGTTTCGTGGCCTGGTGCGTCCACAAAACTTACTGTTCTTAACTTTTCTGCTTTTTTGCCACACTCAGGGCAGGTTTCCTTGTTTATGTGTTCGCCGTTGCATTTGCACTTGTAGAAGGTGACATCGGCGTAGCCCAGCCTAATGGAAATTCCCCTTTTTAGCTCTTCGCTGTGGGTGTCTGTCCATTTTCCAGTCAGAGCTTGTGTTAGGCTTGTTTTACCATGATCTACATGGCCAATCATGCCTATGTTTAACTCGGCCTGAACTGCCTTTTCTTTTGGCTTGGGCTTTGCCTTTTTTTCTACCATTTTATTTCACTTATTTTCTTACTTTTCCTTTGGCTAGTTTTGCGTCTCCAGCAAGCTCAACGTTTCCAACATTTTCTAAGGACTGCTTTACAAGCCTGTCCTTTGCTGAACCAACATCTTCTTCTTTTGGTTTTTCTACGTCTGCTTTCATGAAGTCTTCAAACTTTTTGTCACCGGCTTTTGTGATAACAATATTAAGCTGCATTATTTCCGGGCTTACTGTGTTGCCCCTAACACTTCGTCTTTTTCTTTTGCCCTTGCGGTCAGTCTTGAAGCCAACTCCTTTTTTGAGCAAAAGCTTTTTTCGCCCTGGCCCGTCAAGACTCTTTTTCATTGGAAAGCCTTGCTTGTCGCTTCCACCAACAATTTTAGCCTTGTAGCCGGCCATTCCTATAACCCCTAGGTCAACTTCTTCTCCGATAGCTCGGTTTAGGAAAACGGCTTCCTCTGTCTTTTTGCTAAAAGCTTTCCCGCTTTTAGGGTCTGAAACCACTATGTTCATTCTTCTTCAGCCTCCTTATTTTTTTCAACAATTTCCTTTATTTCGTTTAAAAGTTCTTTTTCATCAACATTTAGTGTATCTCCAATTTCGCTAAACTGAGAAAACTGCTTTTGTGGGATGAATGAAAGAAGTACATCATTTTCTTCAATTGTTCTTCCAACAACCGCTCCACTAATACTAACTGCAACCTCTTCTCCTTTAACTGCCTGTTCAATACTTTCGTTTTTACTTTGAATTGCCGCAACCTTTCCAATAACTTTTCCTTCTTCATTCATGATCTTTGCGCCCTGTCTTATTTTGCCTTCTAAAATTTTTACTCCAATAATAGCTGGCTTTGAGTTTCTAAAACTACAGTCTCTAAGGAATCGCATTTTTACTGGGAGTGTTAGTTCAGAAAGCTTTTCCTTTTTTTTGCTTTCCCTTTTTTCATTAACCCACGCAGTGTAATCTTCTATAAGTTTGTAAACAACGTTTCCTGAAAAAACCTGTATGCCTCGTTTCTTTGCGTCTTCAAGTACTCCTGTTTCTTCTTTTACATTGAATCCAAAAATTACTCCCATTAATGGGTCTTTTGATTTTACACTGTCTGCTTCTGCAACGTCATTTTTTGTAATATTTCCAATGTCTGCCTTTTTCGCTTCAAGGCCTTCTTTTCTAAGAAGAAGTGTTAGTGCTTCAAGAGCGCCAAGAGTGTCTGCTTTTAGAACAGCTCCCATGCTTTCTGTTTCAATTCTAATGCTTGCCATTTCCTGCTCTATTGCTTTTGCTTCTTCGCCGGTTTTAACAACTGCAATTGGTGCACCTGAGAGCGCGTTGTCAAGGTCAGGTGCGGCAATTTTTATTCCGCTTGCTGCATGAACTTCTTTTACTGAATTAAACTTGTCGCCGGATTCTCTGATTTCTCTTAGCGGCTTTGGTTTAAGTAGAGCCCGTATTTTTGTTTTAATTATTCCGTTCTTTCCGCCCACTACAATTTCCTGGTTTGTTTTAATCATTCCGTCGTAGAGAATAACATCAATTGTTTTCCCAAGGCCTCTTTCTTCTCTTATTTCAAGTATTGTGCCCTTGCCTGCTTCACTTTCGTGCGCTTCAAGTTTTCCCTGAAGGAATTTTTGGCTTAGTCCTGAAAGAAGCATTAGAAGTTCTGGAATTCCTTCGCCCACTTTTGCGCTCATTGGAACTATTGGGATCTGCTTTGTGAAATCATTACACCTATCAAACCTTTCGCTTTGGAAGCCGAATTCAAATAGTTTTCCAACAAGAACGTAAATTTTTTCATCCAATGCGTCTTTTGCCCGCTGGTCTTGCAGTGGCAGATTTTCGCTAAATTCTCCGCTCTTTGAATTCCACTCGTGCATTAAATCAATTTTGTTTGCTGCAACAATGAACGGAGTTTTAAGTGATTTAAGAATGTTAATTGCTTCAATTGTTTGCGGTTGGAATCCTTGGGTTATGTCAACTACTAGAACTGCAAGGTCAGCAATGCTTCCGCCTCTTTCCCGCAGTGATGTAAATGCTTCGTGTCCTGGTGTGTCAATAAAGAGCAGGCCAGGAATTTTTACGTCAAATCCGTATTTTTTTAAAAGCCCTGAAGCTAGGTTGTCAATAACGCGCAGTGGAACTTCTGTTGCACCAATGTGCTGTGTTATTGCGCCGGCCTCTTTTTCAGCAATAGCAGTTCCTCTGATTGCGTCAAGCAGCTTGGTTTTGCCGTGGTCTACGTGGCCTAGAACCGTTATTATTGGCTGCCTAATCATTGTCTTTACCTCACTCAAGTCCTGTTGAACCAAAACCGCCTGTGTTCCTGCTTGTTTCATCAAGTTCTTCAACCTCTTCTAATTCTGCTTTCTCAATTTTGTTGAAAACCATTTGCGCAATCTTTTTTCCCTTTTCAATTGTAAAGGCTTCTTTTCCATGGTTTACAACTATTACTCCAACTTCTCCTCTGTATCCTGCATCTATTGTTCCAGGTGTGTTAAGAACAGTTATTCCATTCTTTAGTGCAAGCCCGCTTTTTGGACGAACCTGCGCTTCAAACCCAAGAGGTATTGCGATTTTTATTCCGGTTGGAACAAGGGCAACTTCCCCCTGCTCCACTTTAATTTCTTGGTTTGCGTACAGGTCTACGCCGGCGTCTCCGTCGTGTGCGTAACTGGGAATTTTAACGTCTTTGTCCAGCTTTTTTACAAGAACCTTCAAGCAATGCGCCTCATTTTTTGAGATATTTTTCGTCTTTGCTGTAAATCCAGTCAAAGTCCATTTTTTGGTAGTCGTGAATTTCCTCTTTTTTGAAGAACCGTTTGATTTCAGCTTCAGCAGCATCTTTGTCCTCTGAAGCGTGCACAATGTTACTTTGGTTGCTTACACTGTAGTCTCCTCTAAGAGTTCCTGGTGCGGCTTCCCTTCCTTGGGTTGGGCCAACCATTTTTCTTACAACTGCAACGGCCTCTTTTCCTTGCAAAATCATTGCAATTGATGGAATGCTTGCCATAAAGCCGAGTAACCCTTCAAAGAAATCTTTGTCTTTGTGGTGGGCATAATGTTCTTTTAGAACATAAGGCGTTAGTTCAAGCATTTTCAATGCAACTATTTGCAGGCCCTTGTTTTCAAAGCGCTTTATTATTTCGCCTGAAAGGGCCCGGTTTACTGCGTCAGGTTTTATTATTACAAGAGTCTGCTCCAAGTCAATCACCTTTTCTTCTTCTTTTTCTTGCGTGTTCTTGTACGCCTTTTTCTTGTCTTGCCGCTTTTCTCTGCTGCCTTTTTGTCGGCCTGCTTTTCCTTTTGGTATGTGCCAGTCCACTTGGCAGAGAAAGGGCTTCTTTTAAGTTTTAAGGAGTTCTTCTGACACTTGCTTGAGCAGAAAAAGAAGGCTGTGCCATCCTTTTTTGCAAACAGCAGGCCTGTTCCTTTAACTAATTGATTTTCACAAAAAGAACATTTTGCCATAAAATCACCTTGTCTTAATCTCCTTTGCTTCTCTTTCTGTGTTGAGTAGTATAACTACGTCTCCAACTTGAGTGTTTCCCTTAATATTTCGCCTTTTGACCCTTCCTTGGTCGCGGCCCTCAAGTATTTTACACAGAACCTGCACGATTTCTCCGTGAACGCCTGTTCGTTTTATGACCTCAACTATTTCGGCCGGTGTACCTTGTTCCATTCAAAATCATTCCGTTTACTTTTTTAGCTCAGCCAACTTTTTGGAAATTCCCTCAAGTTCCTTTTTGGCTTCGCCCTCTTCAACTATTGCAACTGCTGCTGTTCCAACGCCAATTCCGACTCTACTTCCAAGATCTTTTTTGGTTTTAACGTAACTGAACGGCACGTTTTTTTCGCTGCAGATTAGTGGCAAGTGCATTACAAGTTCTGCTGGATCAACATCCATTGCAATAAGAACAAGCTTTGCAGTGCTCCTTTCAATGGCCTTTGTGGCCTCGTTTACGCCAATTCTTACCTTTCCCTTTTTCTTTACCTTCTCAAGAAAGGAAAGCTGGTCTTCAATTAACTTATCTGGAACCTCAAATTTTACAAATTCCGCCATTTCAACACCTCCTTAGAAACCCTGTGGGCTTCTTCATAGTCATCGGCAAAAAAAGAATTTTTCCCTTTAAATAATTTCCACAGGGAATGTTTAAAAAGGTTGTTTTTAGGCGTGTGTAAACCATAATACGGTCTTTTTGCCAACTGAGTCAACCCTGCAAAAGCCAAATTTGTCCAAGAAAACAAGGCTTCCCTGCGCGGCTTTTGCAAGCTCTTCTCCGACCAGGCCTGCTTTTTTGGTGTTATCAGGCATTACAATTTCAACGTCAACCCCGCGAAGAGCCCACTGCAAAATCGGCTTTCCTGTTTGGGCCTCTCCCACAAATTCGGCAAAAATTTGCAAAGGGTCCTTTTTGGTAATCTTTACATTGTAAGCGTTTCTTAGTCTGAAAACGTCCCCTGCCTTAAGTTTCCCAACAGCGTCTTTGTCAACCACAAACTTTTGGTTGCCTTCGGCCAGTTTAAACACTTGCCCGTTAACCTCTACAACTGCTTTTTTTGCGTAAGAAACATCTACTTGAATTGGGTGTTCAAAGAACGCAATTCTTCCAACGTCCCCAACAATGTCTTTATTCAAGTCAGCAAGCTTTTTCATGTCAATACTTGCATCAGAACTTTTAACTCCAACATCAAGAATTGACTGCCTTAAAGCATTTGCCTGAAAGCCACGCCTTCTAAGAGCCCTAATTGTTCCAAGTCTTGGGTCGTCCCATCCAGAGTATGTGCCGTCCTCAATTCCTTTTGAAATTTTGCTTGTGCTAAGAATTGTTTCACCAAGTTTTATTCTGCCAAAATGAAAGCTGTGAGGGTAAACCCATCCAAGGTATTTGTAGAGGAATTCTTGCTTTGTTTGGTTTTGCGAGTGCTCTTGGCCTCTTAGAACAAGCGTAACTCCCATTTCGTGGTCGTCTATTGCTGACTGAAACATGTAGCTTGGCCACAGGTGAAATTTGCTTCCAACTCTTGGGTGGTTTGGTTTATCCACAATTCTGGCAATCCACCAGTCTCTAACGCTTGGGTCAGGATGTTTTAAATCTGTTTTAATGCGAAGAACTGCTTGGCCTTCCTTTGTTTCGTGGCTTAGCATTTTTTCAAACCTTTTCAGCTGTTCTGCTGCAGCCAAGTCGCGACATTTGCAGGCCTTCTTTTTCTTAATTAGCTCTCTCCACGCCTCACTTTTGCAGTCGCAAACATACGCATTTCCAACTTCAACAAGCTTTCGCATGTACTTGTAGTATGTTTCAAGCCTGTCTGATGCAAAGAAGGTTTCACTTACTTTGCACCCAAGCCACTCTAAATCTTCTTTGAAAACTTTCTCAGCATTTTCAATTGGCTTTTTTACTTTTGGATCAGTGTCTTCAAATCTGAGAAGCATTTTGCCGCCATATGCTTTTGCAAATTCGTCACTTAATATTGCTGCGCGTGCGTTTCCAAGGTGAAACGGGCCATTTGGGTTTGGAGCGTAGCGAGTAATTACTGGTTCCTTTCCGGCCCACTCTAAGTTAGGGAGAAAGCCCTCTTTTTCCTTTGGCTTGAGTTCGTACCCCTTTTTGTCAAATCCTGCAAACTCTTTTTTAATTTCTGGCAGTTTCATTGAGTTAACTTTTTTGACTGCTTCAATTACTGTTGGCATGGGTTTCTTATCCTCGGCTGTTGGGTCCCATGGCG
>JASLNX010000110.1 GCA_030745815.1 archaeon | reverse complement strand
GTGCACAGGAAAAGGCCCTCGGATTAAGTGTTTTCAAAGCAAAGTGTTGGGGGCATCATGCCTTTCACAAGTTTGAGTACCTTCTTCAAAGGGGAAAGGCAGTGAAACTTGCAAGAGAGTTTAATGCAGAAATAATTCACGCGCAAAACGACGCCTTTCCTGGATTAATTGGGCAGCATGTTAAAAAAAAGCTTGGAATTCCAATGGTTTTAGCAGTTGAATACCTAAGCGATACCGCGGTTTCAATAAACCTAAAGATTGTTTTTGCGATTAACAAATTTTTCCTTCCGCGAATTGCTTTTGACAAAATAGTTTCTTGGAGTACGCTTGTAATTGACAAGTTTATGCTGCCTTGGGGAATCTCGCGTGACAAGATTGAGTTAATTCCAGGCGGCCTTGATCTTAGCAGGTTTAAAAAACTCCCAAGTCCTGATCAAACAAGAAAGAAGTTTGGAAAAAATCTTATAGTTTCAATAAAGCCCCTTCATTCAACAAACGCAAAGGGAATTTCCTACATTATTAAGGCGATGAAGACGGTTTCAGAGAAGCACCCTGAATTCAAGTACATTGTTTTTGGAGATGGGAAGGCAAGGCTTGAACTTGAATCCTTGGTTAAAGAATTTGGTGTGGAGAAAAATGTTTTGTTTGCAGGTGGGGTGGATAACAGTGCGGTTCCTGAAATTTATTCTTCGGCAGATATTGTAGCTCACAGTTTTGCTTTCAAGGCAACTACTTCAATTGCATTAATTGAGTCAATGGCCGCGGGAAAAGCAATTGTTGCAACTGACTCAGGGGAAGTTAGTAAGACTGCGCAGGGATCTGTTAAGCTTGTTAAATCAAAAAATCCTGAGAGTATTGCAGCGGGAATAATTGAACTTATTGAAAATCGTGCACTTAGAGTGCAGCTTGGAAAAAGGGCACGCAGTGTGGCGGAACAGAATTATTCAATTGAAAGCGTTGCATCCAAATTTGAAAAGATTTATTCAAAACTTGTGTTGCGGGAGAGGTGATTGTTGTGGATAGATGGGTTGATTTTCAACAAAGGCGAATTGTCAAAAAGATTACATTCAGCGGAAAGTCGCTTTTGGATATGGGTTGCGGTTCAGGTGACTACTTAAAGATTTTTGCAGAAAGTTTGGGAAAAGAGAATCTTGCAGGCCTTGATATTTTCAAAGCAGAAATTCCAGGAATAAAAACATTTAAGGGAACAGGCGAAAAGCTTTTGTTTGATTCAAACAGTTTTGATGTGGTTTTTGAAAAAGACACATTGCACCACATTGAAGACAAGAAAAAGGCTATTTCTGAAATGAAGCGAGTTGCGCGCAAGCAAGTGGTGTTGGTTGAGGCAAATCTTAACAATCGCGTTATGGACGCTTTTATTGACAAAAAAGTGCATCATCAT
>JASLNX010000109.1 GCA_030745815.1 archaeon | reverse complement strand
AAGAAGTTCCTCTGCTTTTTTTGCAACAGCGATTGTTTTGTCAACTGTCTCAAGAAAAACCTTAACATCCTTTCCAAGCCAGCCTGATCCAATGTGCTGGTGCAGCCCAACTATATTAATTCCAAAAAGCTTTGCCTTTCTAAAAGCTTCTTCAATTCTGTGTTCAGGTATTCCAAACTTTATAAATTTTCCAGCAGTTATTGTGTGTTCGTGGTGTCCTGCTCCCTCGCCTGGGTTCCACCGAATACTGGCGTCTCCTTTGAACCCAAGTTCTTTCATTCGCTTCAGTTGTGAAAAACTGTCAATGTTTACTCTAACCCCTAGGCCAGACAACTGTTTAAGTTCGCTGTTACTTACGCTTGTTCCGGTGAAAAGAATTTTTTCCTTTGAAAAGCCTGCCTTTAAAGCAATTCTTACTTCGTCAACTGAAACCGCATCAATCCAGGCACCTTGCTTTAAGAGAAGTTGTAGAACTGCAAGGTGAGAGTTTGCCTTCATTGCAAAATGAATTCTTGGCTTTGTATTGACCGCAGCAAATGCTTCTTTAATGCGGGAAAAATTTTCAATTATCCGATCTCCGTTGTAAACATAAAGCGGTGTTCCAAATTCCTGCGCAAGCTCCCCTGCGTCAACGTTAGCTAGGTAAAGCCTGTTGTTTCTTACGTCCAAATGTCCTGCAATTTCCCACCACATTTTATTCACTCCACTCAAGTTTTCCTTCAAAAACCTTTTCTGCCTTTGCTTTTAGCATAACATTTTCTCCATCAAAGTTAATTTCAATTGTTCCGCCTGGCTGATTTACCTTAATCCACTCTCCCTTTGCAAGAAGTCCCTGGGATACGCCAGCAATTACTATTGCAATACTTCCTGACCCACAGGCCATTGTTTCACAGGCCCCTCTTTCGTGCACTCTCATATTTACTTCATTTTTTGAAACAATATTTACAAACTCGGTGTTTGTTCGAGAAGGCGAAAACTTTTCATGAAACTCTATTTTGTGTCCAGTGTCTTCAACTGGAAAATCTTTAACCTGCTCTTTCATAAAAATTACTGCATGTGGGTTTCCGACATCAACAAAAAAGTATTCAAACTCTTTTCCGTTAACTTCAACTGAGTCCTTCCCTTTGAATTCTTTTTTTCCAAGAAATTCTATCTCAACAACAGCTATATTGTTTTCAAATGAAAGAATTTTTGCGTTAACCGGGCCTGCGAGAGTTTCAATCTTATAATCGTTCTTTTTTGAACCATCAATGAGGTGTTTTTGCAGTGCAACACATCTTAATCCGTTAACGCAGTTTTCGGCCTCGCTGCCGTCTGAGTTAAAAATGCGCATTCTAAAATCAGCCGCTTCATCGCTACATAAAAAAAGTACGCCGTCGCTTCCAACCCCTAAATTCCTATTGCAGAACTTTTTGGCAAAGCCTACTTTGTCCTTAACAAGTTCGCCTTTGAGTTCGTTAACAACCACAAAATCGTTTCCAAGGCCGTGGATTTTGGAAAAATTTATTTCCATTCTTTCAACCTCTTTGCGGCTTCCCTTGTTTTTTCAACTGGTGCAACCAGTGCAAAGCGAACAAATTTTTCGCCAGGGGTTACTCCGTTAAATTCCTTGCTTATCAAATTTCCTGGAACGCAGTTTATGCCAAACTCAAGCAAAAGCTTTTCGGAAAATGAAAGCGGGGTAAATGAATCTGGAACCTGCACCCACACAAAAAATGTTGCGTCAGGCCTAACTGGCTTGCAGCCAATTCCTTCCAGCGCAGGGAGCAGCACTTCAAGCCTTTCTTTGTAAATGCTTCGCATTTTTTTTGTGTGCTCAAAATCTTTCCACGCAGAAACTGCTGCATCTTGAATAATTGTTGCAACCCCTTGCGCACTCTTTCTTGTAATTGAATCAATTGGCTTTAGAAGATCTGGGTTTTTGGAAGCTGCAAATCCTACGGCGTAACTTGTCATCATGCTTCTTTTTGAAAGAGAATTTAGAACAATTGCGCATTCGTCTGCTCCGTTAATTTCCAAAACACTTTGTGGGGCATCTTCAAAGTAGAGTTCGGAGTAACACTCGTCACTTACTAAAACAATGTTGTTATCTACACAAAAGTCAACTGCTTCCTTTAGCTTTTCTTTACTGCAAACTTTTCCAGTTGGACTGTGCGGGCTGTTTAAGAAAAGAATTTTTGCCTTTTTTACGGCCTCGGCTGGAATCGCTGAAAAATCTGGCTCAAAGTTGTTTTCTTGAAGAATATTTAAGTAAAATGGTTTGCCACCGGCAATAAGTGTTCCAGTTGAGTAAGGTGGATAGCCTGGATTTGGAATTAATGAGATCTCATCCTGTCCTGCGTTAATGAAATAGAGTGGCAGGTGAAAAGAGGCATTTTTTGCACCGTAGGTTGCAACAACCTCGCTACTTTCAAGCGAAACATTAAACCTTTGCTTCATATAATTGCAAACAGTTTCCCTAAATTCATTGTGGCCCACTGAAGCAGGATAACCAGCTGATTTCCTTAAGTCAACCGCTTTTTTGCAGCTTTCCCTTACAAGTTCAGGGGTTGGGTCGGTTGGGTCGCCTATTCCAAAATCTATTAGAAAGTCTTTTCCAAACTTTTCAACGGCCTTTGCCTTGTTTTGGTCAACTACGTCAAATGGATAGGGCTGGGAGAGAATTTCTCCAATGTTTTTGTTCAATTTTACTTCAAATGCCATAAAATAAAAGCGCGGGAAAACAATTAAGAACAAAACGTGGCAGAGCGAAATTCGTCAAAAATAACTCTTTTTTTATAGGTTTTCGTGAGATAAGTTTTTTGATAGATATGAACATTTCGCTTGTTGGATTTGGAAGAATGGGAAATATCCTAAAAGACCTTGCTGGCGAGCAGGGAATTGAGGTTGTTTCAACAATAGATCCTGTGTCAAAGCAGGCAACGCACACTGAACTAAACAAGGAAAGTGTTTCAGGGGCTGATGTTTGCATTGACTACACTGCTCCTGACAATGTTTTGGGGAATATTGAAAAGTACTGCTCCCTTGGAAAGAATGTTGTTGTTGGCACAACCGGCTGGTATGATTCGGTTGAACTGGTGAAAAAGCAGGTTGAAGAGGCCAAAATTGGCCTAATTTATGCAAGCAATTTCTCTGTTGGAGTAAACGCATTTTACAGAATTGTTGAGTCTGCGGCAAAAACAATGAATGCCCTGCAAGAATATGACGTGCTTGGGCTTGAAATGCATCATAATTTGAAGAAGGACTCTCCAAGTGGGACAGCAAAAAGCCTTGAAAAGATTCTGTTAAACGGAATTGATAGAAAAAGCAAGGTTGTTGAAGAAAAGCTTGGCAGAAAGATTGATGAAAGCGAGCTTCATTTTGCGTCAGTTCGCGGCGGAAACATTCCTGGCACTCACAGCATAATGTTTGATTCAGAGGCCGATACAATTGAACTAAAGCACACTGCTCGAAGCAGAAAAGGGTTTGCGCTTGGTTCGCTTAAGGCTGCGGAATTTGTAAACGGCAAGAAGGGATTTTTTACAATCGATGATTTAATGGATAAGATTATTGGAAAGGGGGGCAATTAATGGCTAAAAAGATTTCAGGCTGTTTTCCTGCGCTTATTACGCCAATGAAGGAAGACGGAAACAGACTAAACCACGAAATAGACTTTGAGGGATTTGCCCAATTAGTGAATCACACAATAAAAGGCGGAGTAACAGGAGTTCTACCAGCAGGCTGCACTGGACACGCTGCTTCACTAACTTGTGATGAACAAGTAAAGCTTGTTGGAAAGGCAATAGAAATTGCTGGAGAGAATGCAGTAATTGCAGGAGACGGAAGCAACTGCACAAGAACCGCTATTTCGCTTGCAAAGAAAATGAATGATATTGGGGCAAAAAGGCATTTGCAGATTTCACCATATCAAAACAAGCCAACGCAAGAAGGCCTTTACCAGCATTATGCAGCAATAGCGCAGGCAATTGATAACGAAATAATTGTTTACAATGTTCCTGGAAGAACTGGGAAAAACATTGAGCCTGAAACCGTTGAAAGGCTTGCAAAGGAGTTCAGTAACATTATTGCAGTAAAAGAGGCCTCAGGGGATCTTGATCAAATCAAAAAAGTGATTGAACTAACAAGGGACTACGAATTTGATGTTATTTCCGGAGACGATGGCCTAACGCTTGAAATAATTAAAGCAGGCGGAACAGGCTGCATTAGCGTTGCAGCAAACGTTGACCCAAAAAGAACAAGCCAGTACATAAAGCTTGCTCTTGAAGGAAATTTTGAAAAGGCCGCTGAAATAGATACAGAGCTAAAACCATTATTTGAAGTGCTCTTTATTGAAACAAATCCTTGCCCTTGCCATTACGCACTAAAAAAGTTGGGCATTCAGGCAGGAGTTCCACGCTTGCCGCTTGTTGATGTTTCAAAGGAAAGCGCGGTAAAGATTGATTCAGTTTTAGAAAAACTTGGATTGTAACTGAGTCAGAAAATAGACGGGTTTTCAGGAAGATCCTCTGTTGGAGCAAAGTCTTTTGGCGAAAAAAGAATCTTAATTATGGTGTCAGCCCATTTTTGTGCTAAGCGCTCGCGCTCTTCATCGAATTGATTTTCGGTTGAAAAGTCTTCTATTTCAGATTCCTCAATTGCCTTAACTATTTTTTTACCAGTCTCCAGTTCTATATCAACAAGCTTTTCCATTAACATTTCAACCGAGCTGTCTTTTTCAAAGTAAAGCGAGAAAACAAAAACTATCTTGTTTGAATCAGTAAGCTCTTTTGCCTTCAACGGCAAATCTTCTGGACTTGGAACAAAGTGCTCTTCTATTTCGGCGTCTGCAATTTTTGCCAAAAGCTTTTCTTTTAGTTTTTGGAAAATATTTATTCCGGTTTTTGAGTCAGAAAGAAGTGCAATCTTCACTTTGATTCCTCCACGTTAATCCAGAAGAAAATTGTGTAAGGTTTTTGCAAAGAATTATCAAGCTTTACTTCAACCATTTGCTCTCCACTCGTAAGTAACACAACTGTTTCGTACACAGTTTCTTCATCGCCGTCATAAAGCAAGATAGTTCCCTTGTTAACTTCGACCCCATCAATTAAAACAGAGTAATTGTAGTCAACCTGCTGCCCTTCGTGATTCTCAACTGAGAAAGAAAAGTCAACATCTTCCCCTACTTCGGCATTACTACGAAGCGAGGCCACGTCAAAATAAAGTTCGCTGTATTTTTCCGACGGCTTTGAAAGTATCATGAAAAAAACAAGTGCAATGCACACAACTATTAGAGCAGATGCAAGAACTACAAAAAATTTGTTCTCAGTTTCAGAAAATTCAACCATTTGTACACCCAAGCCATTCAAAACATTTAAATATATGAACCAATTAAATAAATTGAACAATTGTTTTTAAAGCGTTGTAGGTTAAGCTAATGCCCGGAGATATGGACCGATTTGATTCTACCTCATATAATACAGATGATATTGAATTTGAGGAAGAAGGAATAATGGCCATTTTACGGCCAGGGATTGATTTACTTAAGAAAAACGGCAAACTAATTATTGCAGCCATTATTTTGTTAATTGTTGCATACGTTGCATTTGATTTCTTTATTGGAAGTGTAAGAGAAGTAACAGTTGTCATTCAAGACCCTGAAGGCGACCCAATCTCAAACAACAGATTTAGGCTCTACGACTCTGCAGGCGAAAAACTTGAATCAGAAGAAGGCAATGACAGGTACGTCTTCCAGCTAAGAGGCGGTGAATACCGATACACTGTTGATGCTCCGCAGTACACAACACAAAAAAGCACGTTTACTGTTTCAGAATCAGGACGGCAAGAAATAGTTCTTGAAAAGAACTGGGACGTTGAAATTGTTGATTTTGAAGACAATTTTCCAAGCCAGTGGATTGCCGGGCAAAAGCGAATGGTTGAATTTCTAGTAAAAAACGATGACAGCGTAGCTCGCAATGTCTCTTTGCTATTTGAAGGAGATCTTAAAGACTGGGCCAGCACCAGAGAAGTAACAATTCCAGCAAAAAGCACGCAAACCGTTGCGTTTGAAGTTTCAATCCCACGAGACACTGATTTTGACAAAAAGGAAAAAAAGTCAGGCAAGGAATTAACGGCAAAGGCAAGAATAGAAGAAACCAATGAAAAACAGGAAAAGGACTTTAAGTTATTCTCCGCGCCTGAAATTGACTTTAAGATAAGCAGCTTTCCTAAGGGGATGGACGCAGGGGAAGTCAACACAAAGGCAAAGGTTAAAATAGAAAACGAAAGTGACTTCCCTATTGAAAACCTTACAATTACAATTGAAGTACCTGAAAGAACCCAAAATTGGTTCCAGTTCCAAGAAAAGTCTGGTGAACCAGAACCTTGGACAATTACCATTCCAAGAATTGACGCAGACTCAGACATGACAAAAACCGTTAGAGTTGACGTTGCACCAACAGCAAAAATTGAAACAATAACTGGAAAGGTTGTTCTTAGCGCAAGTTTTATTCAACCCTCTATTGAGGAAACATTTAACCTTGAAATTGAAAACACTGCAAACTTTGGACTGGAACTAACTGTAAAAGACACAGTAAAAGTTGACTGGGTACCAGCAGATCGTGATTTTGAAGAAATAATTGAAGCAGTAAAGGTCAAAAACATTGGAGACGTTGCACTTGATGGAGTTAGAATAACTGTCAAAAACTCTTTGGTCTGCAGCACAGACTGGATTGAACTGGTTCAAGAAAGCGTTCCACTGCTTGAGCCAAGAAGCACATACGAACTAAATATGATAATATCCGCCCCAATTGCCCAAAGAGGAAACGAAAGCAGAATGCTATGCAAACTTGGTTACAGATACTACAACCCTCTTGCAGGCAACCCAGGGCAGCCGGACTTTAAAGAAGGCGAACTAGAAGGGGAAATTGCAGTAGAGCCGCAACCTGACTAATTCCAATTAACTTATTCTACAACCGCTACTTCTCGTCAGATTTTTCTCCAAACAATGCAGAGTATATCAGCCCGCCCAAAGTAATAACATAAACTGCCTTTGAAATAATAAAAAGCCAGAAATACTGTTGAACTGGAAGCAGCATAAATATAAGCAAAATAAAAATCGCCGTTCCCTTACTAATCCAAAGCGGGATCCCAAAAATAACTAACACCACTAAAATTAACGGATCTACCAG
>JASLNX010000108.1 GCA_030745815.1 archaeon | reverse complement strand
ACAGAGCTTGAAGCAAAGGCGTCAGAGTTTTCCTTTCTAGGCGATGGTTCGACAACTTACCTTACTGCAAAGCCTGTTGGAGAATGGGCCATGAATTCAAAATCAAATTCCCTTACATTGGAGATTAAGAGCGGCTCTCTTAATGCAACAAAATTGTTTGAGGCAAAGTTTCCAAACAATCCAAATCTTCCTAAAACCACAATTTCTTCCGAAACAGTTTTCATATTAAGAAAGGAGAATGGCTTGGTGCTACTTGAATACAGTTAACACAACTTTTCGTTTACCAAGGTTCCAATCAAAGAAATCCATTTGTGCGGAAATCGCTTCTTTAGATTCTGGTCCAATTAGAACAACTCGCCCGTTCACTTCGATTTTTCCGCCCTTGTTTCCAAATGCGAACTTAAAATCTGATTTCATTTCATTAATTTCTGGAATTCCTTCCCTTGCCCATATTCTCATCAGGTCGTGTTCTTTTTGTAGGATTAGAAGATCTTGTAGGCCTGGGCTTTCAGCGTTTGGTGTGGACAGGATTACTGCTGTAAGTACCAGCAGACTTAATGCGGCCTCAATACTGGGGCTAATCCCTCTACATTTCACAGACAACAACCCCCAGTAGTCCAATTTCGTTTTCAACAGTTACAATGCGTTCAACCGAAATGCAGGATTCTGCATTTTTTTCACTAATTTCCACAACTTCTTTTCGCCCATTCTTAAAAGAGATTGAAATATTCTTTACAAAAAACTCGTTTGAATCAATTCCAGTTACTCCCTGAATGTCTATAAGTTCCAATTTGTTTTCCATTACTCTTCTTTTTCCCTCGTCAAATGATGCGGCTCCAAGGATTTTGTTTTCAGAGCGGTTTTTAACCAGGGAGTCTGCAACAAAGAGTCCGTTCTTCCACAACCCAAATTCCTTAACTGATTTAAGAGCAGTTTCACTTTCTGTATTAAAGTGAGATGTCGCAAGAAAAAGCATTGCAAAAATAAGCAGTGAGGAAAACGCAGTGTCTAAAGAGAAGGCAAATCCTCTATTTGTAGTGTTCATTTATTTTTACCTCTAGAACAGTTTTGTTTCCAAGTTGCGCCGAACCAAGGCCTTTTGCGATTGAGAATGCTTCTCTTTCACTTTCGTTTACAGAGCTTGCGATTTTCCCAATCCCAACTGCGTAACAGTTTTCGCTTAGTGCAACTTTTTTTGCACCGTTGCTGAAAAGCGAGTTTGCAACGATAGCACATTTTTGGGCTTTTGCTTCGGCTAAAAGAATTTCCCCATTTTTTTCTGAATTAACTTTAAGTGAACCAATTGCCACTAGGGAAACTGTAATAATTGCGAACAGCAGGGCAAGGCAAATAATTACTTCAAGTTGCATTTGTCCAGCGCTATGCATGTAGCCAGGCCTCCTTTTCCTGTGAATAGCCGGCTGGAATTTTGAACTGCTGTACAACTCTGTTTCCTCTAACGTCAGCCAAAACCGGCTGGTTTCTAAGAAGCCCACCGTGGAAGCTGTACTTTATTTTACAGGACGGCCCAAGCCTTTTTACCACCAGCGAGCTATTTTTGTTTAAGAACCATTGGCTTGTGTCTGAAAAATTGATCGCAATTCCGCCAACTCCCCCTTGCATTTCTTTAAAGTATGCTGCAAGTGCTTGGTTTATTCTTTGCTTTGCATCTCCTGGGGAATTGTCGCATAACAGGGCCTCTTCTAAAAGAATGCCTTCAACAATAAAATCTGTGTTTTCTTCAAGTAGGCTTCTTACAAAATTAACTTGTTCGGCTTCAATGGCAATTGCCTTGGCCTCTGAAAGTTCTTTTAGAGCATTATTTTGATGTGAAAGTGAAATACTAAGTAGCGAGAAGGCAAGAACTATCATGAAGCAGAAAAATCCCTTTTCGTTCAATTAAATCACAGCAAATGTCTGCCGTGAACGCGGTTTAAAACTTTCGCCTTGCCCGTTGTTTAACGAAATATCAGCTATTTCTTTTTCAGAATTTCTGCAAGTGAAAGAACTATTAGTGCAAAAAAGGCCAGGCCAGCTAAGGCTAGCGCAATGGTTTCAATTGAAGGAACCACGGGCGAAGCTAATGCTGCTGGCACTTGGTCTGCTACAACCTGTCCCGCGGTGTTACTAAATTCTTCTGCAGCCGGGGAATTAGCAATTGATTTGACTGCGTCATTTCCCATATCATTAACTGCCCCATTGGCAAGTGGTGCTGCTGCAAGTTGCATGCTTCCTTTTACAAAAAAGCTGTACAAAACTGCTGCAACTCCAATTATGCTTAGTCCAAGTACAATGAATACGTTTGCAAGTGAACCTGGGGAAAGAATTTTGCTTCCTTTTTTTGTAAGGCAATAATATTTCCACTTTCTTCCCTCGTCAATTTGTTGAATTAGTCCGGCGTTCTCTAAAACACTCAAATGCTGTTTGACGGTTGGCGCTGTAAGCTCCATTTTTTTGCTAATTTCGCTTAGCGTGTGATTTCTTTCATTTAGAAGCTTTATTATGCCGGTTCTGGAATCTGAAGCAAGTGCCTTGAATTCCGTGCGACTCAATGTTATTTCATCCATTTGAATCACTTATAGAATGAAGGTTAAGGCAAGGATTCCCAAGAACATTATTGTTGCAAAGGTTCTGTTATAGTATGCAATCAATGCTATTCCAAGTGGTGCAATAAGCAAGTAGATTGAGAGTTCCGGGAACCTTGGAACTATAAAGTATCCATAGAATCCGCCGAGTGAAATCAGCACAAAGAGGAATGCAACAAATGTTGAAATCCGATCACTTAAGTAACTGCTGAATTTGTCAAAAAGGCTGTCTACTCTGCCAAGGGCGTGCCCTACTGCGCTTTCTGCTTCTTTGATTTCGTCTGCCATGATTAATATATGCTTCAAAGAATTAAATAATCTTTGTTTTTTATTAGTAAATAATAAATACCAGTTTTGAGTATAGAATGCTATGAATCTTGACACAAGCGCGTTTATTGCTGATCCGGTAAACTATATGTTGGGGGAGTTTTTCCCGGCCTTAGTTGAGTTTGACCCAGTAGCTTTAACTGTTGCAGGAATTGCAGTAACTGTTTTCTTTGTGTTGTTAATTCTTGTTGTAAAATTCTTTGCATGGCTTCTTTCTCTAATAAAACGATTTATTCTTTTCATAATTGTACTTGGCTCACTTGTAGCCTTCTTTTTACGATTTCAGACCGAACTTTTGGCGCAGCCCCCTGATTACACAATTCTTGCAGTTGGTGCAATAGGTGTTGTGTTTGCAATAATCGCATTTGCCATTTCGCTGTTTTCCCTCAAACACCATTGGGGTGAGGCAAAGTCCAAACGGCTTGGTGAAATAAGGCAGGATATGCGTGAAGTTGTTGAAAAAGAGGTTGTTGCAGAACTTAAGAAGAATTTAAAGGTTCAGGCAACGCCTGCAATTACCCCAACACAGGTTCAGCAGCCAGCAATGCTTTCAAAGCAGGTTCTTCTTCCAAAAAACCTGCTGCAGTCTTTTAACGACAGAAGCCTGTTAGCTGTTCTAAGTTATATGGTTGTTGCACAGTTTGGTGTTTTTAGCGGGGTAACAATTGGTGCACCAAACCAGATGGTTGGAATGATTTTCTTTGGCCTTTTCCTAGTAGCAGCATTTGTTTTCATTAAAACGACTTATCATAATTACCTAACTGGCCTGCGCCACCTAATAATTGCTTTGGTCTTTGGTTTTGCTCTCTCCGTTGTACTGGGTCATGTTTGGGCAACAATTCCACTTGCAGAACTTCTCTCCACAGCATACTTCACATCCAACTCCTTAGTAGCGCTGGTAACTGGTCTTGCAATAAGTCTGTTTATGGGCTCAAAAGGGTAACGCTTAAATAGTGGGGCTGCAGTAATTTCTATATGGGTTTGAAGCACCGCATAAGGAGGCTGGTACCATCTGTAACTGCGAGTGGTAAGACTGGTCGTTTGCGAGCAAAGGCAGAAATAGTTGGGAATAAGGCTGCAAAGAAAACAGGGCCAAAAGCCAAGGCGCTTGGAACAACAGCCGAAAAGTTGCGCAAGAGAGTAACAAGAAGAACATCAATTAGGCCATCGCTCCATATGGCCTTTGCAAATTCTCTACGAAAGTTGGATGTGGTAAAATTCAGAAGCCGCAGGGGCTTGGGGGCGTTCAAAAACACTAGGGTAGGTTACAAGTGGGGGGCTCTTAGCTCAGCGATTAAGACAAAGTTGAAATATTTTAAAGTAGTAGACTCGTATTTAATAAACGCCGAAATTAAAAAATCATTGAATGAATGCAAATACCTTTCGGAGTTTGCAGAAAAATATTGATC
>JASLNX010000107.1 GCA_030745815.1 archaeon | reverse complement strand
TCTAAAATTGCCCCCCTGTGATTGCTTGCAATTCGCTCTAAGTTTGTTTTTTTCATATTCCTGCCCAATGAGTTAAAGTTCCTATTACTTGAATCCTGCAAGCTGCGCACGTTGCATCCATTTTTTTATATCTGTCTGGGTATACATCTTTATTCCAGACTTCAAATATAAAACTTAATTTATCTTGTGCAATTCTTAAAGGCTGCCTTTTTTTTATATCTTCTAATATAGCAATTAATTTTTTCTTTTTGTTGCTTTCTATTCTATTAAATCTGTGTGAATCTATCATTTTATCTGAAAGTTGTTTTTTGTGTTATAGAAACGTTTTTTTGATTCTCCTCTTCAAGTTCTGTATATACTAGATTAACTTGCAAATCTTGCTGCGCCTGACTTATTGCAAGAATGGCGTTAGAATTCGCTTTAATGGCTTCTAATTCTTTTCTTGACTGTTGTGTAGCTGTTGCAGCAAAAGAGCCACTAGGGGCAATACTAGGGCTTCCAACTATCCCTCCATTTTCAAACAATACCGGGCCGTTTGATTCATTGATTCTTTTTATTAGATCAAAGTTGTTTTGAACGGCTTCTTTTTTTACAATAAACTCTCCGCCCTCTGCTTCAATCATCTTGCTACCTCCTACTAAAATAGGTACACCCCCGTTGGAATGGCTTGGCCCATCTATCATACCACCATCTTGGAACTTTTGCGCAGCAATTTCAGCAACTTGAACGGCTAAGGTTGAACCAACAGCAACGGCTGTAACGGCTCCAGCAACTGGCCCCAAATCTGAAAACGCTCTAATTATTGCAATCGCTCCGTTAATAGCTGCCAAACCTAAGGCCACGGCTTTTGCGTCGTTTGCTCTTTTCCGTTCTGATTCTTTTGTTATTTCTTCCTCTCTTTTTAGTGCTGCTTCTTCATTTTTCAATTGTCTTTCTAAAAATCTTTTTTGCAATCCTGTTGCTCCTTCCAACTGCTCGTTAAGGTTGCTTATACTTTCCCTTCTTCTTTCTAAAGCAGCTTCTAAACGTGCTGCATCTTGTTCTTGAGCAATCCTTAAAAATTCAGTAACAGCTCCTGAAACACTTTGAAAAATATTAACTCCTGCATCTATTAGTTTCTCTCTATCCTCTAGATTTTCTTTTATGGTTCTGGTTGCTTCTTCATTTCCAGCCTCCTCGGCTTCCTGCTCTTTTTTTATTTGTTTTTCTATATCATCAATCTCCTCTTTGAATGCTTTCTCCCTGTCTGCTTTCTCCTTGGCTGCTGCATCTTCTCTGATCTTTGCTAAGTTGACTTGGTGCTTTTTTTCCTGCTCCTCTCCAAGTGAATCAAAAGCCCTTTGTAAATCTAATAAGGATTGATTGTTCTTATTCTGATTTTGAAAAGCTTCTTTTGAGCCATTGCCAAACAACCTCTCTATTTCATCTTGTTCCTTTTGTATGTTCCTTTTTAAAGTTTCAAAATTTTGTTTTCTTGCTCTTTCTTGCCTTTGGAATCTTATATCCTCTTGCTTGATTAGTCTTTCCGTGTTACTTTCAATCCTTTCCGCTTCCAAGTCCTCAACTTCACTCAATAATTTTTGAATCAATAAAGCCCTACCAATTCTTTGCTCCTCTGCGCTGCTTAAGGCTTCCTCCCTGTCTTTTACAAGCTGCTTTAACTCTTCTTGTCTTTTGCGCTCTTCTTCTTGCCTTTTGCGTTGCCTTGCTTCTTGTCTCTTAGTTCTCTTTTCCTGCTCTTTTGCTCTTTTTTCCTCTTCTATTGCCAACTCTTGAGAGCGTTTTTTGAATTCTGCTTGTGCTTTCTTGGTGCTATCAAACGCCTCTTTATAAGCTTCTGAAAAAGTTTTAGAGCTAATCACATTATTATCTAGTTCCTTCCTGATTTCTTTTAATCTCTTATCAATCAATGTAACATCTCTACCTAGTAAGGCATCATAAGCCTTATAAACCTTTTGCGTTAGCTGTTCAAAAATCAATGAAGTCTCACGCCCAAACCTTTGGAAACGTCCTATTAATTCCTCAACAACGCCCCCAATACCTCCAAAGATCGCTGGAAAGTCTTTTAATACCTTAATAACAAACTGCAAGCTTTTTGCAAAAAAGTCATTCCCTTTTGAAGCCTCTGTTAGACCTGTAGCAATGCTATCAATTGCAAATGCTACATTGTCTATAACATCACTAATAACACCCCCAAAAGTGTTGAGAAAGCCCCTACCCGTATTTTTTAATGTAGCAGTAAGACGTGCACCTGAATTGGTTATTTTATTAAATGTTTCATTTGTGCCTTCTGCTTCATCAATCAAATTACCTAATCCTTGTACTGCTGATCTCACGCCATTGGCTAAACCTTCAACAACAGATCGCCCAACCGTCAACCGCAAAGCAAAACTTTTCAAACTTTTCTCCGTGCTTTGCAAAGCTTTTCTTGTTGCCTTGATCGGTTTAATAGAGCCTAAAAACGCCTTAGCATAATCACCAACAGAACGTCTTGTAATACCTCCCTGTTCTTCTACATTCTTTAGTGAATCAGTAAGCTGTTTTTGTGTTTTTATTAGCTCCTTTCCCCTGTCTGTATTTTTAGTTTCTGCTACTGTTAATTTGTTAAGCTCTTTTGTAACTAGAAAAAGTTGAGCTTTTAAACCAGCACGCGATTTGATGCCTTCTTTTTGGATTATTGCTTCCTGTTTGGCAATGTCTCGCCTTTCCTTAGCCAGCAAACGCTGGATTTGTTGAGCTTTCAAAAGATCGTTTAACTCTTTTTCCTGCTCCTCGGTTAAAGATATTATTTT
>JASLNX010000106.1 GCA_030745815.1 archaeon | reverse complement strand
GGCACGTTGATTCATTCTTTGATTTAAGCAATGAAGAAATTGTTGCGGCTTATGATTTGCTCAAAAAATGCAAAACCCGGCTCAACGAAAAGTTCAAACCAGACGCTTTCAATGTGGGATTAAATGACGGAAAGGCAGCTGGGCAAACAGTCTTTCATTTGCACATCCATCTAATCCCGCGTTACTTTGGAGATGTTCCAGACCCGGTTGGCGGCGTTCGAAACGTTATTCCTGAAAAAGGGAATTATTTGAAGAATAAGACGGTGTAAAAAAAATAATCGCAGGCAAGAAAGAATTAAAATTCAGAACTCATTTATCGTCGTCATTGTTCGCTTGCGCGAACTCCGTGCTCAGCCTGCTCATCACAACAATACTTATAAATTAATTCATTTAAAAGAATATTTACATCGAATTCTTACGCTGCCCCTGTAGTGTAACGGTTAAGCATATTGCCCTCTCACGGCAATGATTTGGGTTCGAATCCCAGCGGGGGCACATTTAAATTTTTACAGGAATCTCTTTGATTGTTTTGTTGTCTATCTTCAGTAGTTTTTGCGCGATTTTTTTAATGAAGTAGCGGTCGTGAGATATGGCAATAATTGCCCCCGGGTAATTGAGGAATGCTGTTTCAATTATTTCGCGCGCGTCAATGTCAAGATGGTTTGTTGGTTCGTCCAAAAGAAGTAAATTCGGCTTGTTAATTAGAAGTTTTAGAAGATTAAGTCTTGATTTTTCACCCATTGACAATTGTGAAATCGGCTTGAACACTTCCGCGTCCGCCGTAAATCCCACCATTGATAACTGTTGACGGGTTTTTGCCATGTCTTTTAATAAGGCAAATATTTCATCGTAAAGCGTGGCACTGCCGGTTAGGTCTTTTAGTTCCTGGTCAGCATAGCCTATTTTTGCACGTGCATCAAAAATCATTTTTCCTGAAAGGGAAGGTACTCTTCCTTCAAGTGTTTTGAAGAGTGTGCTTTTTCCCACCCCGTTTTCTCCAATAAGAACAATTCGTTCCCCTGGACCAATATTAAAGTTGATGTCTGTAATCAGCGGTTTTTCATATCCAACAGATAAATCTATAACTTCCAGCAAAATGTTTGAATTAATTGGAGACGCTTCAAAGCGGGTTTCAAATTGTGATTTGTCCAAATCTGGCTTTTCGACTATTTTGCGTTTTTCCAACTGCTTTTCTCTATATTTTCCCTGACTTACCTTCAAAGGACTTTTCCCAATCCGTGCAATTTTGTCTTTTTCATTTGCAATGTATTTTTTTTCAAGAGCGTAAGCTGTTTTTTGGGCTTCAAAAGTGGCTTTGCGCGTTTTCAGATAAGTTGAATAATTGCCAGTGTATTTGTTGAGTTTTCCTTTTTCTATTTTTATTATTGTGTCGCACACTCGGTCAAGAAAATACCTGTCGTGCGTTACCATAAATACTGTTCCCTTAAATGCTTTCAAATAATCTTCCAAAATATTAAGGCGCTTAAAGTCCAAGTGATTTGTTGGTTCGTCCAATAAAAGAAAATCGGCATCGGAAGATAAAATTTGGGCAAGTGCAATAATTATTCGTTGCCCTGTGGAAAGCGATCCAACTTTTTGATTAAGCCAGGATTCCTGTATTTCAAGTTTTTGTAAAATAGACTTGAGTTTATTTGAGGGTTTAGCCTGGCCGTGCTCTGCTTTTTTTGCAAGCAGTTCCGAGTAACGTTCAGTAAGTTTGGTTAGTTCAGAATTATTGGCTTCCTCATAAGTCGCAGGGTCGGCAAGGTTTTGTTCAATTTTTTTCAGTTCCTCTTCAAACGTTCCCTGATGGTGAATTGTAGCACTTTCTTCAATTGTTTCCTGCACGGTTTTGTCCATGTCCAATTCAATATTCTGAGAAAAATAGGCAACCTTGCCATTAAATTTGATGCTGCCCGTGTAATCAGCTTTTCCAAGGATTGCCCTAAGAACAGTTGTTTTTCCAACTCCGTTTCTGCCAATCATCCCAACTTTGGATCCATCTGGAATTCCAATACTTTCATCGTGCAGTATTTCAAATTTACCAATAGAAATTGAAAGTTTTTTTATTAAAAGCGGCATACATAAATATTTCTAAGTGACTAATTTAAAACACGCAGTGGTGCTACAAACACTGTAATTTAATTCCAATCTGGTTGTAGCTCTTTTCTTCTTCTTTAATTATTCAAAGCACCTGTTCTTAAATATCAGAAAGCATGTTATAGATTAATTAAATTGGCCTTTTGGAGGTGAAAAAATGACGACCCAAACAATAACAAAAATTGACCCAGTTTCTGTTGGAAAAGTATATGCAGTAACACTCGCGGCAATAATACTGATAATTGGGCTTCCGATTGCAATAATTATTGGACTGTTCTCAATGCTAGCTAGTCCAATTATGGGAATAACTGCATTGGTTGGAATAATTATTGTTGCAATTATAGCAGCAGCAGTATACGCGGCTATGGGATTTATCTTTGGAGCTCTTGGTGCATTTATTTACAATATTGCAGCGGGAAAAGTTGGCGGCGTAAAAATTGATCTAGAGTAAAAAGCCGCAGCAAATGCGCAAGCTGGCTTTCAGGGTAGTTTGAATCGTTGTTTGAACTACACCAAATTCTTTTTAATAAACAGGGCACTTAATTCTAAAATGCCAATTAAGAGCATTAGAAGAGAAAGTGAGAACTTTTATTTTTTTCTTTTAGAGACTGCGCCCTTTGCCTTTATTTTTGCCAAGGCCTCATCAAGGCGCGTTTGGTATTCAAGAAGCCTGCTCTTGTACTCTTTCTCGTTTAGCCTTCTCTTAAAGTAATCAATTTCAATTCTCTTCAAGAGCTCTTTAAGCCTTGCTGCCTCTTCTTTCAAATCGGCAATTGATTCCTGTTTCTTTTTTCTAAGAACCAAAAACCAAACAATAAAAGTGAAGATAGCAAGTGGAACGGCAACTGCAAGCAATAGGATTACTGGATTAAGTGGTTCTTGTTCTGGCCCAAAGCCATTTGGCACAAAGCCCTCATACTCATAACCATCTTTTCCCCCGCCTGGGAATTGCCCGGCTGGAACAAACTCCAATTCAAGAACATCATGCTGTAACCTAAAACCCGGGAAATCAAACTCTAGTTCGTGCTTTCCTTCTCCCAAGCTCTTTAGATCAAATTCTGAAGAGTATGTTTCATTTTCCTGGCTCCAAACAAATTCAACTGGCAAATCGTTTATTGTTCCACTGAATAAGCCACCTTCAAGCCTTTGGGAATCACTGTAGAATTCCAATTCGATTCTGTCCTCAACCTCGTCCAAGGAAGTAAACCCCATTTTATTGGGAAAAACCGACTCAAAACGAATGTTGTTTGAGAGCTCGTTTTGTGAAGT
>JASLNX010000105.1 GCA_030745815.1 archaeon | reverse complement strand
TCTTAAAGGATATTGGAACAGCCAAAAAAGCCGGATTAAAGACTGCCCTGTTCGCCGGCGATGCAAAAAGCTTAAGGCTTCGCAAAGGAGATTTACAAGTTAAGGGAGTAAGGCCTAACGCAGTAATAACAAACTGGCGGCAATTGTTGAAGGTGATTGGATGATTAAAAACAAGGAAGCACTGGTTGATGGAAAATTTTCAAAGGAGAAAAATAAGGCCCTGCAAATAATTGAGAAAGGACTTGAAGCAGTACAGTGTAAGGGAGCAGTGAAAAAGGCAAAACTGCCAGATCTTAGAAAGTTTGACAAAGTTTATGTTGTTGCATTTGGAAAGGCCTCGGCAAAAATGGCCGAAGCAATGGAAGAAAGACTTGGCAACAGAATAACCGAGGGCGCGGTTGTTTCAATAAGAAAGGCAAAAACAAAGCGAATAAAACCGTTCAAGGGAACTCACCCAGTTCCAAGTATTGCAAATGTAAAAGCTGCCAAAAAAATAGTTGAAATTGTGGAAAAGGCCAAGAAAAATGATTTGGTTATTGCATTAGTAAGCGGGGGTGGAAGCGCACTGCTAGCCCTTCCAGCGGCAGGTATTACACTATCTGACCTAAAGCGCGTTACTACGCTACTACTTAAATCAACAGCAAAAATAAAAGAAATTAATGCTGTTAGAAAACACATAAGCCAAGTTAAGGGCGGGCGACTTGCAAAAAAGGCTTACCCTGCAAGACTTGTTGCTTTGCAAATTTCAGATGTGTTTGGTGACGATGTTGCATTTATGGCCTCTGGTGCAACCTGTCCGGATAAAAGCACCAGACAACTGGCGATTAAAGTTCTGAAAAGACACAGGCTCTGGAGCAAGGTGCCAAAAAGCGTAAGAGAACATCTGCAGAAAAAAGAGGCTGAGACTCCAAACAAACTAAAACTGTGCAACAACATAGTAATTGTTAACAATCAGCTTGCATTAAAGGCAATGCAAAAAAAAGCTCGCAGCCTGGGATTCAAACCATTAATTTATTCAAACGAACTTGACGGGGAAGCAGAACACCTTGGAAGATTCCTTTTAAGAAAAGCATTCACTTTAAGGGAGCGAACAAAAAAGCCAATTGCATTTATTGCAGGGGGC
>JASLNX010000104.1 GCA_030745815.1 archaeon | reverse complement strand
CTTTCTTAAGTTCGTATCCAAGGGGCAGGTAAATGGTTTCAACATCTGTTTTTGAGATAAATTGCGAGTGCCCAAAGTGTAGCAGTAAATTTGCTCCAACCCTTTTTGCTTCGGTATCAACCAGATCGCATGCTCCGTAGCATGGGTTAACAAAGGTGAAGACAGTTGCACCAGTCTTTTCTTCAATCCCGGTTGCAATTTCCAGCGCCCGCTGCTTTAAGCCTTCTGGGATTTGCACTGCAACAATTTTTGCTTTTTTCTTTAAAACAGCTTGCACTGCCCTATCCAAATTCAATTGCAGCACGTTTACTCCTTCTTCTTTCCTTTCAGAATCAGTTTCTTTTCCTCTATTAGAACTGTTTCCTTAATTTTTTCAACAGCGTCAATGTTGGCGCTCACTGAATCAATTCCAAATTGTACAAGGTGCTTTACCATTTCTGGATTGCTTGCGGCCTGCCCACAAATGCTTGTTTTTACCCCTGCCTTTCTGCACTTCCATATAACGTGCTTTATTTCTCTTAAAACTGCAGGGTGCAGTTCAGTGAACCACTTTTGAATTCGCTCGTTGTTCCTGTCAATTCCAAGAGTTAATTGTGTTAAGTCGTTTGTTCCAAAGCTAACAAACTCAATCCCTGCGTCAATTAGTTCGTCAATACTCCAAACTGCTGCAGGGGTTTCAATCATTACACCAAAATCAAAGTTTTTATCTTCTGGTTCAAGACCGCATTCTTTTGCAAGGGCTTTTGCCGTTTTGTATTCTTCAACGCTTTGCACAAACGGAATCATTACACCAATATTTTCAAGGCCTTCTGCTCGCAATTCTTTTACCGCATTAAATTGTGCCTTCAACTGTTCAGGCTCATCCAAGTCTCGTCTTATGCCATGCCATCCAAGCATTGGATTGTCTTCATCTGGTTCGTTTGAGCCGCCTTCAAGCGCCCTGAACTCGTCTGTTCTGGCATCAAAGGTTCTAAACCAAACTGGCTTTCCAACAAATTTCTCTGCAACAGTTCTAATTCCAGTTTTAATTGCTTCTTTTAGTTCCTCTGTTTTTCCCTGCCTTACAAATTCAGCCGGGTGCATCCCTGTTGACGTAATCATGTGTTCTGCTCTTAGTAACCCAACTCCTGCGGCGTTTGTTGCGGCTGCCTTTTCTGCAGCTTCTGGTAATGCAACGTTTACTTTTACTTTTGGTGCCACTTCTTTCAAAAGTTCAATTAGCTCGTTTTTCTCTTCTTCAAACGCTTTTTCAGGCATTTTTTCTGCTTCCACACCTGAATATTTTTCAACTACCTGTTCTACGTCCTCTTTGGCCTTTTCAACAATTTCTTCTCTTTCCTCGGTGGCCCTTTCAACAATTTCTTCTTTTGCCTTTTCCTCTACTGCTTTCTTTTCTTCAACCCATTCAACTCCAATGTCTTGCGGTTCCTCTTTTTTTGAGGAAAGCTCTTCTGAAAGAACCTTTTCAATTTGGTCAACGTCTTGCTTTTCAATAATCGGCTTTTTTTCTTCTTTTGGAAGCTCTATCTCAACTTTTCCTCGGTAAACCAGTCCATCAAATCCGTTTACTGTTACTTCGTCTCCGTCTTCAAGAGTATCTGTTCCTTTTACAGTTCCAACAACGCAAGGGATTCCAAGTTCCCTGCTTACTATTGCAGCGTGGCATGTGCTGCCGCCTTCGTTTGTAATTATTGCAAGAGCCTTTTTCATTGTTGGAACCCAGTCTGGTGAAGTCATTGTTGTAACAAGAATGTCGCCCTGCTGGATTTTTGAAATCTCTTCAAGTGAAGGGACTATTTTCACTTTTCCATTAACAAGGCCTGGTGAAGCAGGCAGTCCCTTCAAAAGGATCTTGTCTTCAAACTTTTTAACCTGCTCTTCTCTTGCCTTTTTAGCTTCGTCCTTTTCTTTTAATCCAAGAGTAGTTATTGCTCTACTTTGAACTATAAACATTTCTTTTCCTTCAAGCGCCCACTCTATATCTTGTGGTGCTTTGTAGTGGGTTTCAATTTGCTTTCCAATTTTTGCCAAATCAATTATTTCCTTATCAGGAAGCTTTTGCTTTTTTGCAGTTGCACTTGAAAGTGTTTCCTTAACATTTTCCTTTCCCTGCCTAACAATCCTAAATTCTTGAGACGCAATTCTTTTGTCAAGAAGTTTCATACTTCCTTTGTCAACAGTGTATGTATCTGGAGTAATACTTCCTGAAACAACTGATTCGCCCAATCCAAACGCCGCTTCAATAATTATTTCAGATTCATCTCCGGTAGGGGAAGCTGTAAACATTACTCCTGCAACCACACTGTTTACCATTTTTTGTACTACAACTGCAATTCCCACTTGCTCTGTTTCAAATCCTTGTTTTTTTCTGTAGTAAACAGCTCTTGCAGTAAATAGTGATGCCCAACAGTTTTGCACAGCATTAACAAGAGCTTCTCGGCCTTTTACGTTCAAGTAAGTTTCCTGTTGCCCTGCAAAGCTTGCTTCTGGCAAATCTTCTGCGGTGGCACTGCTTCTAACTGCAACAAAGCATTCTTCACTGCTTGTAAGCCAAGCAAGCTTTTTTTCACCAAGTTTGCAGTAAGCGCTTTTTATTTCGTCAGCAAGGTCTCCTGACATCGGGGTGTTTTTGATTAGTTCTCGTATTTCTGCTGTTACTTTGTGCAGTTGTTCAGAGTTTTCAACGTCTATTGCGTCAATTACCTTGATTATTTTTTGTTTGATGTTACTTTCATCCAAGTAGTTAAAGTATGCTTGCGCTGTAACGCAAAATCCTGGTGGTATTGGAAAGTTTGCCGCAGTCATTTCTCCCAAATTAGCGCCTTTGCCTCCGACCTTTGGGATGTTCTTCTTTCGGATGTTTCTAAACCACAGGATGTTATCTTCAAACATTTCAGTAAAGAAAAAGTACTTTGTTATTTAATAAACTACTGTATAACTCCAGTCTTTTTCCAGAGCACTAATTCAAAAAATAGTTTTTGCAAGAAGTTTTGGCTACTTTTTGCCGGCGTCCTTTTTTCCAGCTTCTTCTTTTCCTTTCTTATCGTCGCCTTTCTTTTCTCCAGCGTCTTTTCCTGCGCCGTCCTTTGTTTCTTCTTCTTTTCCTTCAGCGCCTTCTTTTCCTTCTTCAGCCTTCTCGTCGCCTTCTTTTACTTCCTTCTTTGCAACCTTTGCTTCCCTTACCTTCTTTGGTTTGGTTCCAATTCTTTCAACATCTGTTCCAACTACAACTTTTACATCGCAGGTAAATCTTGACTTTGCTCTCATCAAAGCTGTTTTTGCAACCTCAACATTGTCTTCATCAACTAAAACACTAACTACATTTTGCCCTGGCCTAACTCTTGCGGCTCTTCCAATTGGCTTTCCGTAGGCCTTTGACATTCCTGTTTGAATTCTGTCAGCGTGGGCTCCTTGTGCCTGCTTGTTCTCACGAAGAATTTGAAACGGGTAAATTCTTATTTTCATAAAATAGTTTTCTTTTCCCAAGTGGGTGTGCAAATACCTGTTAATTGCAATTCTTGCCGACTCAATGCTGTTGTCTCGCAATTGCACGTGCTCTTGAACCTTTAAATCCAAAATGTGGGTAAACTGCTTCATTGGGTTTCCCATATTAAATTGCCTTGTCTTAAGGCCTGGTACAGCTCCAATATAGTTTCGCCTGTGCACTCTAACAGCCATTCTTGTGAACGCTCTGTCCTTTTTGGTCCTATAGCATCTGCCTGGTCGTAAACCCATATACACCACTGTTTAGTTTGAAAAACCCGTAAAAATCAGGTATTTTACTGTACTAATAGGGGTTGTGAAGCTTTAAAAAGCTTATTAAGGCCCCCTCGCATAAAAGGCTCAGAACCAAAAATTCAGCCA
>JASLNX010000103.1 GCA_030745815.1 archaeon | reverse complement strand
CACGTTGATTGACAAATCTGGGAACGGGAACACTGGAATTTATTTGGGCGGGGCAGATAATAATGCTTATGGAAAGTGGGACACGAACGCAGGGTTCTTTGACGGGGCGAATGATTTTGGTAGTTTACTCCCACTCAATTGTGGCAGGAGGCTTGTGGGTTAAATCAAATAAAACAGCCCCAATACCGTCCAATTTAACGATTTCAGAGGCAATTTCCTCCAAAATTTCTGCCTTCATTGGATAGAATCTGGCAGTCATTGCCTCCAGGCTCTCAACTGGCCTCAACAGGGCTGCTTCCCCGCCGTTTGTTTTTAGAGGGAGTAAAACTGTTGGAAACTGCCAAATTTCCTTCATTAGTCCGTGCTCTTGAATCTTCTGCATTGCAATTGCATCAGCTTCCCTGAGCGCGGAAATTCTTGGCCTACTCAAATCGGCCTTAATTAATTCAATTGAATCCAGTTCGGGCGGATTAACAAGCTTTACCACTCTGTTAATCTCCCTTACTTCATTGGTAATTTTTGTACTAACCTTTTCCAAAGTTTCCCAGCTAGCTTCCCCAATTAACATACAGGGGTGAGCGTAAGTTCTTTCGTCCCCCTGCACTCCAACGCTCTTAATTGGCAAAACCTCGGCCTTCAATCCAAACTCTTTTGCAATGGCCCCTGCTTTTTCGTTGAACGAATCAAGGTTTTCTTCCTTTCCATCAGAACAAAGGCACCTAATAGCCAGCCCTGGGCCAGGGAACGGATGCCTCCAAACGATTTCAGCAGGAAGACCAAGCTCTTCCCCGAGCTCGCGGACCTCGTCCTTGTAAAGCTGGCTAATTGGTTCAACCACAAGCCCTGCTTCAATCAATTCCTTTATTGAGTCAACCCTGTTGTGGTGGGTTTTAATTCGCGCGGCGTGCTTTGTTCCCGCTGTCTCAATTGTGTCAGGGTAAATTGTGCCCTGTCCAAGCAGCCATTCGTCAGGGTTAAGCTTTAGCTTTCGCAGTTCAGCGTTCTGCACTTCAATAAACTTCTCTCCAATAATTTTTCTTTTCTTTTCGGGTTCAACAACCCCTTTGACCGCTTCAAAGAACTCTGCTTCAGCGTTTACAACGTGAAAGTTTCCAAACCCAAGTCCTTCCAGTTCCTTTCCAACTGCGCTGCTTTCATTTTTTCTCATGAAACCGGTGTCAACGTGCAGTGCATAAATTTTTTCTTCCCCCAGTGCCTTATGCAGCAAGGCCAGTGCAACAGTGCTGTCCACTCCGCCAGAGGCCAGAAGGAAAACGTTCTTCTCTCCAACCTGCTTTTTTATCTCAGCGCACTTTTGCTCAATATAATTTTCAATTGTCCAGTCCTGTTTGCAACTACAAACTCCTAAAACAAAATTCTCCAAAATCTTCAGCCCGTTTGGAGTGTGTGTTACCTCCGGGTGAAACTGCAGGCCAAAATATTTTCTTGAAAGATCAGCCACTGCTGCGTTCTCGCAGTCCGAAGTACTTCCAATTACCTCAAATCCTTTTGGCAGCCCTGAAACTTTGTCTCCGTGGGACATCCAAACAGTTTCCTTGGCCCCAAGCCCTTTAAGAAGCCCGTTAGATTTCTTTACCTCAAGTTTGGCCAGGCCATACTCTCTTACCTTTCCCTTCTCAACCTTTCCCCCAAGTTCTTGTGCCATTAGCTGCTGTCCGTAGCACAGGCCAAGAATTGGTTTTTTTAGAGAAAAAAGCTTTGAGTTGAATTTTGGGGCATTTGAATCGTAAACAGAGTTTGGGCCGCCGCTTAGAATTATTCCCTTTGCCTTCTCAAGTTCTTTTAGGGAGGCATCTGGTCTTTTGATTTCTGAGAAAACATTCAACTGTCTTATTCTGCGTGCGATTAAATGCGCTGTTTGACCACCGAAATCAAGTACCACTATTGTATTTTGTATTCTCATTTATTTCCCCAAATTTTATTATTCTATTCTTTAGATAGCTAAAATCTTTAAAGTCGCATTTATGATTTTGAAGATTGTTATCTTTTAGATATAATAACTTTTGAATGATAACATTTTTATCTTGACCCCTAAAATAAATACTGTCTCCTCCAATGAATGTGTTTGGCAGAAAGCCACCAAATTCATTAAATTTTCTTAGACTTTTCCAAGAACTAACTTTTACTCTGTCTTTCTCTAATTTGGATTTTAGTTCGCATTTTTGCATTATTTTTTTCCATTCTTCTCT
>JASLNX010000102.1 GCA_030745815.1 archaeon | reverse complement strand
GGTGTTTCTGTTTTAAAGTAAACTCTAACTGTTCTTTGCTGGTCTTTGGTGAGAGTAATTCCTGAAACAGTTATTGAAGTGCGCTTGTTTTCACTTTCTTTGAATCCGTAAATGTTTGTTTCAAGTTCAGAGTCTGGAACGTCAATTGCAATATCTGAGAGATAACCTTGCCCTGAAAGATCAGTATCTGCTGGAAGCAGTTCTATTTCGTCATCGGCCGGCATGTTTTCAAAAGAGTCAATGTCGTGCCCTGTAAAGAACAGCAGTGGGTTTGTTTTACTTGTGTCAATCTTTAGAGTTGCAGTAAGTGCTTCTTTTGCGCGCAAATCAATTTCAAGGGCGTATGTTTCGCCTGAAACTGGTTTGAATTTATCCGGATCAACAAACTCCCCGTTCTTTTCAACAAACCTGTAGGAAGCACAAATTTCTTCTTCACAACTTATTTCCTCTGTTTCAAAAACTCTTACCATTTCAACAATTGTTTCCGAGTAAAGTGGGGTTTTGGTTTGTGAGAACAATGCTTCACCGAGTTCTGAATCTGCTGGGCTGCGGTAATAGTTTGCACCTGTAACACCCCATGCTCTGTAATGGAATTCAACTTCTTCTCGGATAAGTGTTGTTTCTGCTTTTACTTTTACTTTTGCAACAACAGTGTCACTTGGGTTTTCAAAATATAATTCAAGCCACTTGTTCATTTCGCCGGCCTTGCCGGTGTTTTGCATGTCAATTCCTTCGTTTCCAGGGCTTGGGGTTGGCTGGTAGCTTTTTCCAAACTTGTAGTCTGATGTTATTGCATCAAAGCCTACAATTCCAATTTCCTGTGAGTCAATAAATGCAACAGAGTCGTCTCCTGCTCTTACATGCAATCCGGCCTTTTCTGCACTGCCTGTAAAAACAAGTTTGAATTTTAACCAGTAGTATTCTCCTTTTGAAATCGCGTCAACCATTTCGTCCTTGCCATTAAATATTCCTTCAAACGCAATTCCAGGGGCAAGAGATTCAACCTCTTTTTCGCCAAGCTTTACTTCAACAAGTTCCTTGTCCTTAACATAGATTTGTTCTGAATAAGTTTTGCCATCGTCTGTTGTAATTTCAAGGTTCACGCGTTCGTTTCCTTGTGCGTCAAAGAAAACAACCCCGTCAACTATTTGGCCTTCGTACAATATTTCGCCGTTGAGAGCAGTTATTATTGCCTCTCCGTTAACAGGATTTCCTTCTTCGTCAAGAATTAAAAGTTCTATAATGCTTACATCTTTTTCAAGCTGAATTCTTATTTCGTTTAAGATACCTGCCTTAACTTCTTTTTCGCCCCAGCCTTCTTCAAGGTTCTTTTTTGCGTGCACTGCTACTGTCAAATCAACTGGCGACTTAACGCTTGAATAACCTGTTAAGTCTGTTCTTTGTGAGGGGATCCCAAGCGGCAAAAGTTCTTCGCCTTCTTTTTCCCAAAAGAAGAGGTCTGCAGCGTTTCCTGCTCCTAGAGTTGAGTCAACAACATACACTGCTAAGAAAACACTGTTTGTGGCGTCGCTTGCCTGCAAGACCATTGTGGTTGTTTCTATTTCTGCAACATTAACAAGCTTTCTTATTGGAAGGTATCCGTCTCGCCATCCTGTAACGTAATATGTTTGCCCGTTAAGGTCTGCGAAATCAACTGTCCCCCCAAGGCCTGTTGTTTCAGAGTCAATTAAATTGTTTTCAAGATCAAAAAGCATTACTTCAACATTTCCAAGTGGAACGTTTCCTTCGGCGTAAGTTAAAACTGTTAGCTTTTCACCGCCTTGTCTGAGGTGAACGCCCCATGTTTCCTCGTCAAGTCTTAGTGTGCGGCTTTCATTTGTAATAAGTGAATCATATCTTAGGAAGCCATCTTTTTGAACAACAACTCTTATGCTTGTTCCTTTTGGAATTTGGTCTGTAAA
>JASLNX010000101.1 GCA_030745815.1 archaeon | reverse complement strand
CTTGAGTTGTTTTTGGAAAATTTGTTGTTCAAAAACAGTTTTGCGTCATTTGGAGAATCAACAGATAGCAAGCGAGAGTACAGTTCCGAGCTTCCAAAAAATAATAATTCAGTTGAGATGGATTTCTCCAAACTTTGGCCGGTTCTTTTAACCAAGCCATTTTACAACCTTGGTTTTGATTCCCTTAACTGTGATTGCTGTAAGCCTGATTCCATTTCTAAAGAAAACGTTTTGCCAAATTCTCTTGTAAGAACAAGATTTCTGTCAGAGGGCCTTTACTTCAAACCAGCGGTTCCAAAGTTTGGTACATTCTTCCATTCGAATAATTTGCTTAAGGAAAACAGAGAAAGGCGCAAGCAAGAATTTTGTCTCCCCTACTTGCCGGTTGGTCCTTTTTCAAGAGGGCAGGAGTCCGAAATAATGCTTTGCGATGCTTTAAATCTTTCAAGTGAAGGAAAGGCAGAGCTATTGGGTAAAACAGAACTGCACTGGTTTTGTCTAAAAAAAGAGGCCTTTGTGTCAAAGGAACTTGTTAGAATGAATCGAAAAATAGTATTTATTTTAAGACAGCTGGAAGAACTTGAAAAGAACGCCTTTCAATTACACGGGCTAATGGCAGAAGGCACTCTTTCAACCAACCCGGATTTTTTGCTGAAGAAGGCGGTTTTGGAAGAATTTCGCGCAATTTATTGTTCTGTTGCCAAGCATTTAACCAATTCAAAAAGCAGGGTTTTTTCACCAGCTCTTTCAAATGCAGTGTCTGCTGTGCAGGCTGAAACAATGAATAAGTTTGGAAAACTGCTCAAAGAACGCAATGGACGGGTTCTACGAACCAGCCAGGAAAGGGCTCTTGTGAGGACACAGACCCCGATGTCTGTTGCAAAAGAGTTCTCTAAGCTTGAAAAACTGCCTGTTTTGATTTCCCGGGTCAAAAAAATTCATTCCAAAGGCTTTTAGAATTGTTTTTAAAGCTTGCTTTTCCTTATTAGTTAAAGCGATCCTGTTTTTTTGGGTGTTTTTTTATGGATAATATAACGAGATTTGAACGTGCAAGGGTTATTTCAGCAAGGGCTCTACAGTTGGCACTGGGCGCTCCGCCCTTGAAAAAGGCCACTACTGCAAGTACGCCTTATACTCTTGCAAAACAAGAGTTAGCCGATGGAGTTCTTCCACTATGTGTT
>JASLNX010000100.1 GCA_030745815.1 archaeon | reverse complement strand
CAGCCGCCTCCTCCCCACCAACCTTCCCAGCAGCCTCCGCTGCAGCGGCCTCCTATGCAGCAACCTCCCAAGCAGCCTTCTCTGCAGCAGCCTTTTCTGCGGCAGCCTTCTCTGCAGCAGCCTTTTCTGCGGCAGCCTTCTCTGCAGCAGCCTTCTCAGCAGCAGCCTTTTCTGCGGCAGCCTTCTCTGCAGCAGCCTTCTCTGCAGCAGCCTTCTCTGCAGCAACCTTTTCAGCGGCAGCCTTCTCAGCAGCAACCTTTTCAGAGACAGCCTTTTCTGCGGCAGCCTTTTCTGCAGCAGCCTTTTCTGCAGTAGCCTTTTCTGCGGCAGCCTTCTTGAGTTTAGCTATTCTAGCAGCAGCTCTTTCTTTTTCAGCATTTAATTCTTCCTGTAGATTTTGAATTTCCAACTCGTATTCAGATTTTTTTACCTTCAAATGCTCTTCAACTTCTTCTTGAACCTCGGTTTTTGTTTCTGTTTCCAGTTCTTTTTTAATCTCTGCTTGTATTACTTTTTTTGTGGTTCCATCATCATTGTAATAAGTCCATTCCCCTAATAATTTATCATTACGACAGACTCCTTCCATCTTCTTCTGACCATTTTCATACCAAAAAGTAAATTGACCGTCCTTTAGCCCTTTCTTGAAATTTCCTTCGATTTTTCTGTTTCCATTGGGCCACCACACTGACCAGCTTTGGTCTCTTTTTCCCTTATTGTGGAAATAATGACGTTCTTTCTCACCATTTTTATACCAGGAAATCCATTCCCCGTGCTCTTGTCCATCTTTGTAATAACAACCAAGTTTCTTTTGTCCATTTTTATGCCAAATAGTAAACTGACCGTCCTTTAGCCCTTCCTTGTAATTGCCTTCAATTTTTTTGTTGCCATTGGACCACCACGCTTTCCAGGTTTGGTCTTTTTTACCTTTGTTGTAGAAAAAATGACGTTTCTTCTGGCCATTTTTATACCAAACAATCCATGCTCCGTGTTTTTGTCCATTTTCATAAAAACAATCAAGTTTCTCCCGTCCATTCTCATACCAGATAGTAAACTGACCATGCTTTAGCCCCTGCTCATAATTTCCTTCAGTTTTTCTATTGCCATTG
>JASLNX010000099.1 GCA_030745815.1 archaeon | reverse complement strand
AGCGGCCTGCATGCAAGGGTAAAGAATTTGCGACCCGCTTAACTTTTCGCCCTCTTTTCGGCCCATTATTTGACTGCACCGCGTTAAGCGCTTAACTGAATTTGCCCGAGCAATCCTCATAACAGTTTTCCAATAACTTGGCTTTGCAAGTAGGTCGCTGCTTCTGACAAAATTTACTTTCTTAACATCCATTTCAGAGGCCTTCCAAACCTCTATTAAAAAGTCTCCTGCTGTGTGAATCTTTTCAAGGTCTCCCCCGAGCTTGTTGTTTGCCCAGGCGTGCCAGTCGGCAGCCAGCATGTTGAATTTGCAGCCTGCTTTAATCATCTTGTTAACGTTTATTGCGCGCATTAGGCCTTGCGCAATGTGCACTTGCCCGCTTGGCTCGAACCCATCGTAGGCAATTGGATGCGCTTTCTTTTCAAGCAGAGTCCGCAAGTCAGCTTCAGTAATAATTTCTTCCCCGACCTCGGAAATCAGTTCAATTCTCTTCTCTAAATTCATTTCAAATCAGTTTATTCTTTTACGCTGCACTTTTTGAATGGCTTTAATGCCCCTATCTTCAAGCAGCCCTACCCAAGATTTTTTACATCCCATGTCCTGCGCTATCTCTTCAAGCGTTAATCCCCGTAACCTGCCTGAAAGCACTTGCTTTTGTTCAGGAGTAAGGCCACGAATTCTTATCAATCTTTGAAGTTTTTGCCTGCCCCTTCGTGTTTCAACTGCATTTGTGCCCTTAAGAAATGGCGCAAGTTTGCGCACAATCTTTGTTGAAGTTGCTGGAAGAGGGGCTATTTGTACCCTGTCTCTTTTTCCCCTGTGGGTAGTAGCTGCAGTTCTTAGTATTCTTCCAGGCATTTAAACCACTTAATATAATAAATCAGAAGTATTTATATCTATCTTGTATGCACACAATAATTGCTTTTGGAACATTTGACTTATTACATGAGGGCCACCTATTTTTCCTTCGTGAGGCAAGTAAGCTTGGCAAAGAATTAGTAGTGGTTGTAGCGCGCGATTCAACAGTTGAAGAGGTGAAGGGCAAGAGGCCTAATCACTCTGAACAGGAAAGGCGCTCTGCTGTTGAAAAGCTTTCTTTTGTTAACAGGGCGGTTCTTGGAAAGGAATCAGGTGGCCGGTTTGAGATTGTAAAGGAAATTGGGCCTGATGTTATTGCAATGGGTTACGATCAGTTGCCAAGTGATGAAGAAGTTTTGAAGGGCTTAGAGAAGGCCGGTGTGCAGGCTGGAATTGTGCGAATTCCTGCGTTTGAAGAACACAAGTTTAAAACCAGCATTATTAAGAAAAATGGCAACGGCCCTAATTTGAATTAGTGTTTGTCAACTATTCTGTGTGATTTGTGGGTTTTTTCCAAATCAATTAGGAAATTGCTGTGAATTACGTCTCTTCCAATTAAAACCTTGTAAGGCATGTTTTTTCGATCTTCAATGCTTACTTTTGCAGGGATTTTTACTCCGCGAATTTCAAGTTCTGCTTCTGCAACAGCGCGCCTAATAAATCCTTCAGGAGTAGTTTTGCTTTTTACTTTTACACTTCCAACAATTGGGCCAATCCCGGTTGTTGCAGCAACTCTTACGTCAACACTGCTGCGCGTTGCGCCTGTATCCAGAAGGGCTTTCTTTCTAAGGCTACGTTTTGATCCGGTAATTGTAACCATTTCAATTAGTCCAAGTACTTTTTTCTTCATCATAATGTAAGAGGGTTTTTGCAAAATGTTTTTAAAGCAAGAATTTAGAAAAAGCCTCGCATTAAGCTTTTAAATGGTTAAAGGGGAATGAGAGCATATGCAGGTACTAATTATTGGCAGCAAAAAAACAAAATCTGTCAGCAGACAAATTGAGGCCTTTTCTGCGGCCGGCTTTTCAAAAGCCGATTTTCTAAATATCTATAAGCTCAACCTTGTAAGTAAAGGCGGCAAAACAGATGTTGTTGACGGTGGGTTAAAGGTTTCAGACTACGACGCTGTTTACATTAGGGCTGACCTTAAACTAAGCCCGTTTGTTGAGCCTTTACTTGATGAGTTAAGAGACAGAGGTATTTTTACTCAGCTTAAGCCAGGTGCTTTTTATTTGAATAGCAACGAGGCTTTGCAGATTGCTGCTTTAAATGGCAGAAAGCTTCCTGTTGCAAAAAGTGTTTTGGTTGTAGATCCAAAGCGTATTCGAGATTCTGCTGAAAAGTTTAGATATCCTTTAATTTTCAAGTCTTTTGTTTCTCAGACCAAAACCCAAAGCATTCTGATTGAAAGCCCAAGAAGTCTGAAATCAATTACTAAAAGTATTAAGATGGATTTGGATTGCGCAATTTTAAAAGAGTTTGAGGAAGCCGATTTGATTCAGTGTGCGGTGATTGGCAA
>JASLNX010000098.1 GCA_030745815.1 archaeon | reverse complement strand
TTTATTGCGTATCTGTAAGCGTCTTCTTTAATGCCCATTTAACCACTTTAATTAATTTGGGAGAACCAGTATAAATTGGTTTTGCTTTGCCAAAAACTCACTTTTTCTTTTTTGGGGGTCTAAGATTTAGAAGTTTTCTTATACCCCTGGCTTGCTCTCTTAACAACCTGCTTTTTCCGGCAACCGTTAGTTTTCTAACCTTATTAGGATTGGCGCCTTGCCCTCTACTTAGCAGAACAGTAAAAGTAGAATTTACATCAGCCGCAGTTGTTTGCTCGCCAGCTATTTTCTTAAATCTTGCCCGGTTACTTAGCCCCTTTGTTGACTTGGGCTGTTTTCTGGGCATTTTATCGCGCTAAATTTTTTTGCCCTGTGGCCAAAGTTTTTCAAAATAGTGTCCTAAGGCGCTGGCAACCGGTTTGTTCTCGTGCCATATTGCAAAGTGATATTCTGGAGTTTCTCTTTTAAAATCGCTTAATGCCATTACAACTTTTTTGCCGTCAATTATAAATGCGTTGAGTCCGTGCTCTAGGTGTTTGAGTTCGTTTGTTCCCTTTTTTACTGTGGTGTCAGGAAAAGCGTTGAGAAGTTTTACTGAAACATTATTTTGTTTTGCTTTTGCAATAGCGTCTCTTAACACATTGTGCCTGTCACTTATTTCTGCAAATGCGACAACGGAATTTTTTGCTTTTTCAATTTCTTGGCTAAGAATTTTTTCAAAGTCTCTTGCGTCTTTTACTTTCATTACTGCTTCGCCTGAACCAATTCCTTTTGATCTTTCAAGTGCAAGTAGGCTGCTTGAAAATTCGGTGGCCTTTTCTTCAATTGTTTTTATTTCGGCCTTCTTTTCAGAAATTAGGCTGTCAAAAACTTTTTTTGAATCAAGTACTCTGTACTTTTTTGGCCGGCCACTAATTTCAATTACAATGCTTTTTTTTACAAGCTTGTCAAGTACGTCGTAAACTCTTGTCTTTGGGACCTGTGAAAGCCTGCTTATTTCAGGTGCTTCCGCTTCCTCTAATCTAAACAGTATGGAAAGTGTTTTGCTTTCGTATTCAGTCAAGCCCATGCTTTCCAGCAGTTCATTTAACGATGCGTCGTTCATTTCCCAAAAACCCCGAAAAGGCATCTTTTATGCCTTTTAATATTATATTATAGCGCTTTAAACTATTTAAATTTACCTTATCAGGTTAAAAAATGAGGAATTAGGGGTATTTATTGAATTGGCTGAAGAGGCAGAAAGGGGGGCACAGAAGGGTCTAGTGGGATAGACGGGTCTATAGGGGGGTTTGGTTGGGCTGGGTCACCATCGGTTGGTGGGGTGTAATCAAAGTCGCAGCATCCGTTTTCACAAACTGGGGTGTAGCGCTCTCCAATTCTCAGTGGCCCAATAAATCCAGGGCACTCTGAGTCCTCAACGCAGGCTGGGTTTAAACCGCAGTCTGGCTCTTCTATTGTAACACATTCACAATCTATGCATTCTGATGTTGCTCCGCAGTAGCTTTGGTCACATTTTTCCCCTATTTCAACAATTCCGTTTCCGCAAACAGGTGATTGTACGCATCCACTTAGAAGTATTGCAATAGCCAATAATCCAATTAGTAAGATTCTCTTCTTCATCTTTATAATTAGGCTTTAAACTACTATTTATACGTTGTGTGTGCTTACTCAAACTCTATTGCAGCGTATCCTACAACCCTGTCAGTGTCCCCTGTTGCTGAGGCCGAGGTATCGTACTTCAAAAGCTTGCCTTTCTTTAATCCAAGCTTTTTTGAAAAAAACATTGCTGCAATAATTGGCGAAAGTCCGCAAATGCTTAATCGGTTCTTTGTTACAAGGGAGTAAAAGCCTGAAATATCCATTTTTTCAATAAATCCAATTGCCCCAAGATCAGTTTTCTTTGCGTCCTTTTCAGGAATAAAGTGCGAGAAGTCTCCGCTTGCAACAACTGATATGCTTTTCCCCTTTTGCGCTTTAAAAAGCGCGTTTCCAAGGGCTTCAAGCTGGCCAAGATCCGGCGTGCCAACTACAATTGGCAGAATTTTTGTTTTTGGAAAAAGAAATTGAATGAAGGGAATTTGCACTTCGCAGCTGTGTTCTCCAATGTGGGCCACGTCGTCTCCTTGAATTTCAAGAGTTTTAAGCAGGGAATCGCGCAGTTTTGAGTCAATTTGTGCCTCTCCAAGAGGGGTTTCCCAGGAGTCAGCAGTGCTAACACTTATTTTGCTTCCAAGTCCAGTGTGTCCTGTCCCAAGAATTACAAAAGTTTTTGCCTTTTTTACTGCGTTAAATGAGGTTGCCGCGGTCTTTCCGGAGTAAGTGTAACCTGCGTGCGGTGCAATAATGCACTGGCTTTTTTTGCTTTCAGGAACTTCTTCAAACAGTTTCTTCAACTGATCTTCCAGTTGTTTCTTGTTTTTTGGATAAAAGGTTCCTGCGACTTCTGCTTGCCTTTTCATAATTAGTATGAGCGGCGAAAAGGTCTTTTATTGTCTTCGCGTCCTCTGCGGTTAAACCGTTTTTGGCCGTCGTCGTCTTCTCGTTCGCTTCCTTCCTGCATTTCGTATTCAAAGTCTGATTCGGTCATTTTGAAATCGCTGTCCTTTTTGATTTCTCCCTTTTTCTTTAAAATTTCTCGTGCAAGAAGCCAAAACACTAGTGCAAGGCTTTTTCTTCCCTTGTTGTTTATTGGGATAATTAAATCAATGTCTTTTAGGTAGTTGTTTGTTGAAGCAAGTGCTACTACAAGGGCTCTTACCTTAATTGCTTCTTTTACTGCTTGACTGTCTACTTCTGGGTCGCTTACTAAAACAATTTTTGGTTCTATAAATTCTTTTCCACTTGGGTTTGTAAAAGTGCCTGGAACAAACCTGCCTGTGAGAGCTCTGGCACCTGTTGCTTCTGCAAATTTGGTTATAGCTGTCTTTCCGTAAACCCTTCTACT
>JASLNX010000097.1 GCA_030745815.1 archaeon | reverse complement strand
GCAGAAGTAACAACAGAGGTTAACGAAAACCCGATTGAAGAACTCTTGTTCAAAAAAGGCGTTAGGATGAAAAAACTATAGGTGAAAACATGGGTTCAACAAGCAAAGCAACAAAAGTTTATATCAACGGAAGGCTAATTGGTTTTCACAACCAGCCGGACAAGCTAACTCAAGATATGATTAACTCCAGGCGCTCTGGAAAAATTGACAAGCACGTAAACATTGCATTCCACGATGACACAAACGAATTGTACATCAACACAGATTCTGGAAGAGTGCAACGCCCAGTAATTGTTGTTGAAAACGGAAAATCCAAGTTTACCGAAGAGCATTACAATAAAATTAAGGCCAAAAAGATTGGCTGGGACGACCTTGTTAAAGAAGGAGTAATTGAATACCTTGACACTGAAGAAGAAGAAAATGCACTAATTGCATTGGACGAGGAAAACCTTAGAAAGGAACACACCCACCTTGAAATAAACCCCGTTGGAATATTTAGTATTATTGCCTCAATGATTCCATACCTTGAACACAACATGGCTGGAAAGGCACTGCACGGTGCAAAAATGTTTAAACAGGCTGTTGGAATTTGCGGCTCAAACTTTAACCTAAGAACTGACACCGAAGGCTATTTACTTTACTATCCACAAAAAAACCTTGTAAAAACCAAAGTAATGGACTTGTTGGAAATGGACAAACGTCCACAAGTGCAAAACTTTGTTGTTGCAATAATGCCGTTCTACGGATTTAACACCCTTGATGCCCTAACACTAAACAAGGGAGCAATTGAAAGGGGCCTTGCAAGAAGCTCTTACTTTAGAACATATGAGGCCACTGAGCAAAGGTATCCAGGCGGGCAAACAGACAGGTTTGAACTGCCAACAGAAGAAACAGTGGGCTATTTGGGAGAAGACCACTACAAGAACATTGGAGAAGACGGGCTTGTGCAAATTGAACAATTTGTAAACGAAAAAGATATTGTTATTGGACGAACCTCACCACCAAGATTCCTTGAAGAAATCTCAGAATTTGGAGTGGTAAAAGAAAAGAGAAGAGAAAGCAGCGTTACCACAAGAAAGGGAAAACCAGGATTTGTTGACAGAATTGTTATTACTGAAAGCCAAGACGGAAACAAGCTTGCAAAAATTAAGATTAGAACTGTTATGACTCCGGAAGTTGGAGACAAGTTTAGTTCAAGGCACGGTCAAAAAGGAGTTATTGGAAACATTGCACCAGAAGTTGACATGCCGTTTACAGCAGAGGGAGTTAAGCCAGACTTAATCATAAACCCTCACAGTATTCCAAGCAGAATGACTGTTGGACACTTACTTGAAATGCTTGCAGGGAAAGCAGGATGCCTAAACGGAGAAATTATTGACGGAACACCGTTTAATTCAGTCCCACAAGCAGAACTTGAGGAAATTCTTAAATCACGCGGATTTAACCCAAGCGGAAAAGAAGTTTTCTACGACGGAATAACCGGTGAAAAAATAGAAGGCCAGATTTTTACAGGAGTCATTTCATACAGAAGGCTTTTCCACATGGTTTCACACAAGTTGCAGGCCAGAGCAAGAGGGCCGGTACAAATCCTAACAAGACAGCCAACTGAAGGAAAGGAAAAAGAAGGTGGCCTAAGGTTTGGAGAAATGGAAGGAGAAACACTTGTAGGACACGGTGCAGCAATGCTACTGCACGAAAAGTTTATTGAAAACTCAGACAAGGTTATTGAATTAGTTTGTGAAAAATGCGGAATTATTGCAATAAATGACCAGATTAGAAACAGAAAATACTGCGGACTCTGCGGAAGCAGCAAAGTTTACCCGGTTGAAATGAGCTACGGGTTCAAATTGCTTCTTGATGAATTAAAAGCGCTTGGAGTATTCCCAAAACTTAGAATTACGGACAAAGCATAGGTGAAACAATGTTGATGAAAAAGATCCAATCGGTTGAATTCCAGATAGTTAGCCCTACAATGATTAGAAAAATGTCGGCACTGGAAATTAAAACTCCTGATACATATGACAAAGACGGCTATCCAATGGAAGGCGGATTAATGGATCCACACCTTGGAGTCATAAACCCAGGATTAAGATGCAAAACCTGCGGGCAAAAAATGAAACAATGCCCTGGACACTTTGGAAGCTTAGAACTTGTAAGGCCAGTTATTCACAGCGAATTTTCAAAACGAATTGAAATGCTAATGCACGCAAGCTGCGAAGAATGTGGAAGACTTGTTTTGTCAGATGAAGAGCTTGAAAAGCTTAGAGTGGACCTTGCAGCCCAACCCAAAAACATCGATATTATTGCAAAGAAAATTGTTGCAAAGGCAAAGAAAATAACAAAGTGCCCACACTGCAAGGCAATAAAAG
>JASLNX010000096.1 GCA_030745815.1 archaeon | reverse complement strand
GGGGCTTCAAAGCTTACGTCTTTTACGCCTGCGTCTTCTGGGATAAGTTTCATTATTTTCTTCTTTGCATCTTCCATTTCAATGAGAAGACTTTTGTCTGTTCTAATGTTTATTCTTTTCTTTAGTTCTGATGCTATGCTTGCAACATATCTTTCGTTTTCAAAAAAAGTCTTTGGGTTGTTTGTGTAGATGGCAATTTCTGGCCCTTCCATTTCAATTTTGGTTACTTCTGATTTATTTGGAAGAGTGTTTTCAACTACCCTCTTTACTTCTTCTAGTATCTTCATGGTAAGCCATTCTCCTTAAAATTCTGAGAAACAAATATCTAAAGGCGTTGCCCTGCCGAGAACTCCCAGGTCCCTTTATTCTTTCTTTGCTGGGCTAAAATTCTGAACTTCACTTTCGCTTAGGTCTCTTATTCCTTTTTCGTTTATGACCATTACGCTTACGCTTTTTCCACCTGAATAAATGTCCCTTTTCTTTCCTGCATTTATTGCCTTTATTGCAAGGGTTATTCCTTCGGCTTCAGTCATTCCCTTTTTGTAGTTTTGGTCAAGGGTTGTTAAAGCAAGCTCGGTTCCAGAACCGCTTACTGCGTAAGTGTCTCTTTCAAGAACTCCACCGTATGGTGTAAGTTCAAAAATTTCTGGCTTTTTGTTTAGCCCTCCAAGAATAAACTGCACTGAGAACGGAAAGTATCTGTTTGAATTCAGTACGTTTGCAAGGTAACTTGCAAGTGCTCTTGGTGTTATGTTTGTATTTCTTTCAATTTCGTATAATCCTGCGTGGCTTCTTAAAAACCTCACAACAGTTAAACTGTCTCCAACAGATCCAGCGTTTGTTGCGCCAATTCTGTTAGTTATTTTGTATATCTTTTTGCTTTCTTCGTCGTAAGCTAGGTGACCCATACTTGCTCTCATGTCTGCAGCAAGTACAACTCCGTCCTTTGTTATCAAGCCTACTGTAGTAGTACCGGTTTTTAAGTCATCCAAATAATTCACCCAAAAAACCTGATTTATAATCAGCTGAGCCTCTGATTTACTTTCTAAAGGCAAATATTTAAAAAAGATTGTTTCCCGCTTTTTTCTTACTCTTTCTTCTTATCTTTTACGGTCTCTTTTTTCTCGTCTTTGCCTTTTTCTTTTGCAAATTCTTCTACAAATCTTACCTTGTCAATTCCTTTAATGTGTTTTGTGACAAGGTCTGAAAATCTTTTCTTTATTGGGGCCAAAGCAGCAGTGTACTTTGCATCTAACCCAATTTCAACTGTTTTCTCTTTTACTTTAATACTTCTTTCCTTTTCTGGAACTACTCCAAAATACTTTTCAAAAAGAGCATTTACCTGGTCTTTTGCGCCGGTTATTTCTTTCTCAATTTTTATCTCGTACTCTAAGTCCTTTCCTGCAAGCGGGTGGTTAAAGTCAACTCTTACCCTTCCGCCACTTACACTTTGAACCCTTCCTTGTCTGTTGTCAATTTCAACAATTAGGCCTGGGACTGGCTGCATCTTTTGCTTTTTAAATTCGCGCAGTGGAATAACA
>JASLNX010000095.1 GCA_030745815.1 archaeon | reverse complement strand
TGGAAACTCATTTTCCCCAGCAACTTTATGTTTCGAACTTTTACTCCAAGCTCTTCTCTTGCCCCGCGCTGGGCTGCCTCTTCAAAACTTTCAGACGGCTTCAAATGCTCTGCAACACTTAAATCCCAAGCCGAGGGCATTAAATCTTTGTCCTTAGCACGCTGTTGCAGGAAAATATGGCCCTTTCTATCAAGAATTATAAGGTAAACCCCCTTGTGTCTTAAGCCGCGAGCGTGCACTTCTCCTCGCGGTTTTTTGCCAACAACCTTTCCGTCTTTGTCGATTACTTCGAACAATTCTTCATTTGTTCCCGGCATTTCAAAACCTGTTGTTAAGCAATGTTTACAGCAATCGGGTAGATTCCTTTTTCTTCCCAGGTTGCTTTTACTTTTTCTGCTGTTTCGTTGTCAAAGCATATTGCTATGCCGCAGTCTCCTGCGCCTGCTCCGGAAAACTTCGCTGCTGCGCCAAGGGCGTTAGCTGCTTCTATCAATTCAGTTAGTTCCTTCGTCTCAAGGTTGTTTCCGGATTCCTTAGCAAGCTGTTTTAACAGTTCTCTGTTTTCTGCAAGCAGCTGTTTTATTTTTTCTTTGTCGCTTTGATTAATTGCTTCAATTAGTTCATTTACCACTTTGCTTATGCTTGCATAAATTTCGTTGTATTTTTCTGGGTCGCTTGCTTTAAAGTCTCGCATTTTTACTACAAGTGCTTTGGTCGATGCTCCGTATCCTACGAAGCCAACGTTTAGTACAAAGTCTTCTGGTAATTTTATTGGTGTTGCTTCAAACGCTTCCCATCTCTCTTCAACTATTTCCTTTATTTGTTTTCCCGATTCAATTTGTTCAACTAACCATTTTGGGTCAAATCTTTTGTATACAATTGCACCACCATATGTTGAGGCGGCCACGTCAAACGAGGATCCAACTTTTCCTTGTCCAATAAAGTGGGCTGTGCAGCCAAGCTTGTATATTTTTGCCTTGGCTTCAAGGGAGTCAATATCCTGGTTGTGCAGTTTTAGTACTGCTGAAATTATTGCAACTACTGCAGCGGCGCTACTTCCAAATCCAACTTTTGCACTGGTTCCGTCTTTTAGTGTAATCGATGTTATTTCAGAGTGCGTACTTATGTTGAATTTCTTTGTTTCAACGCCTGCTTCTTGAAGGTATCTCAGAGTAATTTCAACGGAGTTCTTTGCCATTACAATTTTTTCCTTTTCTTCTTCACTTAATTCTTCTTTAAATTTAAGTTCTTTGCCGTCAAATTCAGCTTCTTTGTTTTCTATTCCCAAATCTTTTGCGTTTATTACACTGCTTTCACTTTCTTCAGCTATTGCTTTTACGTACTTGTCAACGGCCATTACAATGCAGGGGTTTCCCACTTCAAGAACTGACCATTCGCCTGCTAGCATTAATTTCCCTGGAGCTTTTACTTCAACCATTTTCCATCACCTCAAAACAAATGTTCCTCTATTATTTTTGCTCCGTCACCTGGCTTGCAGACAACGGTCTTTTGTACTCCTTCAATTTCCTTAAGCTTTTTTTCCAGTTCTGGAACGTCTTTTTCCAGGCAGATTACCTTTACCTGCGGGCCTGCGTCCATTGTAAAGTATGCTTCAAGGCCTTCTTCTTTCCAGGCTAGAATTGCATGCATTATTGCAATTGTTGCAGGCATCCAGTAAATCATTGGCGGCCTTGTTGTAATCATTGTTGCGTGCATTTTCAAGCAATTGTATTGTGCTGTTTCCCCGACAAGAGTAAAGCTCTTTTCCTTAATTCCTTTCTTAACATTTTCAATATCCTCATTTACTGTTGCAAGCCAGTCTTTGTAGTATGGGCAGTTTTCAATAGTTTTTGCCATTCCCGCTGTACTCTTAACCTTTTTCTGCGCTGTGCTTACAATTGTCGTAATCATTCTAAATTCTGGCCAGTCTTTTGCTAGAGCAATTTGCTTTGCCACTGAGTCACTGCCATCGTCTTTTTCTCCCCTTGTCCATTCAACAAAGCCTCCGAGAATTGACCTAGTAGCAGAGCCGCTTCCTCTTCTTGACAGAATACTTAGTTCTTGTGGACTCAAATCAAGTCCTGCGGCCTTTGCTGCGGCAACACTTAGTGCGGCAAACCCTGATGCGCTGCTTGCTAGTCCTGCTGCGGTTGGAAAGTTGTTCTTGCTTTCAACTCGTGCGTTTTCGCTAATTCCTGCCTTTTCTCTAATTAGGTCAAGGTGCTTTTTTACCTTGTCATATTCTTTTGTGCCTGCTTCAAGTGTTTCTCCGTCTAAGACAAAGCTGTCCGCGTCATACTTTTTGTCAAATTCAACCGTTGTAATTGTGTACAGGTCGCTCAAAGTCATGCTTGTACTTCCGTTTTGCGGAAGCATTAATTTTTTGTCTCGTTTTCCCCAGTATTTGGTTAGCGCAATGTTTGAGTTTGCTTTTGAAGTTGCTTTCATTTAATTTCCCCCTAGAATCATCTTTTCAAATTCAATAAATTTTTTCCCTTGCATATAATCTATTGCTTCTTTTTTGAATTCTTTTCCTTTTTCTGTTACTGGGTTAAATTCTTCTATTGCCTGTTCAAGAGTTTTGTTTCCCTCTCTCCCTTGCTTGAACAATTCTTTGCCCAGATTTAGTGCCCATTCTTCTTTTTTCTTAAACTCTTCTATAAAATCTATTTGCCACTTATTTTGGTATTCATATATTTTAAATAGGCTTTCTGGGAAGAATTTTTTCTCAGTTTTCTTCAAAGCGTTTTCCCACCTTATTGGAATGGCTTCCTCTGCGGTCATCCCCTTGTAGTCTTCTATTTCACCTGCGTAAGCCACTCTTCTAAAAACAATGTATGCACCCATTTGTTCCAATATCTTGTCTGAGAGAAAAACGCTTTTGTGCAGTATTGATTCCCACTGGACCGGTTTTTTTCTGTGGTCTCTTACACATTGCACTATTAGTGGTATTTTTTCTTCTGCAAAGCCAAATTTTTTAAGAATCTTTTCAGCTTCTTCTGCACTGGCTACTGCGTGATCTATTTTTTCCGTGTTCGGCCTTACAATATCATGAAGTAGTCCTGCGACATACGAAAGTTCTTCTTCTTCCTTTGTGCCGCCAAGAATTTTCACAAACCACTTTGCGCCCACCGCAGCCCGCTTGATGTGCCCCCATCTGTGAATGAGACTTGGGGCTTTTTCGTAAACGGGTTTGCAGTAGTTTTCCAGAGCTTCTGTATTCATTTCAGTCCCTGAAACGCCTTTTAATTAGGCCCCGCCGATTTTTGTTCTGATTACTGTAAATCCTTTTTCTTCAAGAGCTTTTGCAACCTTTTCCTGCAATTCTACTCCTGGAGTTAGTGCTTGCATTAGTCCACCTCTTCCAGTTCCTGTAAGCTTTGCTCCAATGGCTCCTGCTTCTCTTGCTGTCAAAACCATTGCGTCAAGTTCTTCGCAGCTTACTGTTATTTTCTGCAGCAACTCGTGGTTTTTGTTCATTAATTCTCCAAACTTTTGCAGATCATAGTCTAACAGTGCTTGCTTTGCTTCTTCTGCAAGTTTTTCGTATTCTTCAAAAACAGGGTCTATTTCTGTTGGGTTTGCTTCCTTTAGTGTTCTTACGTCTCCAACAACTTCTTTTGTGCTGCTTGTTTTTCCGCTGTCTGCTAGAACAATTTCAACAGGCGCTTTAATTTGCATTTTTTCAATGGTGTTTGGTCCGCCTTCCAAATTCTTTTTGAATCGTATAAGGCCTCCAAATACTGCGGCAGTGTTGTCTATTCCACTTGGTGTGCCATGTGGTCCTTTTTCTCCTTCGTAGGCAGCCGCGTTTATCTTATCATTGTCCCAATCCATTTGGAATTCGTCATTTATTGCTCTTGCAAGGGACGCCGCGCATGCTGCGCTTGCTCCAACACCAGATGCTGCTACAAGTTTTCCACCGAGAGTTATTCTTATTCCTTCTTTTACTCCCATGAAATTTATTACGTTTTCAATAAGCTTTTCGTACTCTTCTTTTTTTGCAACCTTGTACCCTGGGCTTTCAAGCCTGTTATCAATTAGTTCATATCCTTTTACATCTGCCTTTTCAACTTTTGCAGTTGTTGTATTTCCTAGTGCAGACGCAATTGCCGGTAAGCCGTATACCACAAAATGCTCTCCAAAAAGAATTGTTTTTCCAAATCCACCTCCTTCCCCCATTAAATCCCCCCAATTACTAAATTATACTTTAAGTAAAGTCAGATATGTTTATAACTTTGTTTTTTACCTGGCTTTCCCTGCTCTAATTAGTATTAATGGATAGGTAATTTCGTAGTGGTTGCCTCTTTTTTTAATCTTCAGCGCTTTTTTAAGTCGTGGATCTTTTCCCATAATCTTTTCCAAAGTTGATATGTATTGTCGTACTCCGTCTTCAGTTAGCTGTTTTGAGTCAACCCAGTTCTTTGTATTTACTGTTGAAGTGCTGTAGGTTATTTCTTCCACCGCCATTCCTGCTTGTTTAATCATTCTTACCCATTGCTTTTCAGTTGGAAGATTTGGCCGTGTAATCGTTTCGCCGGTTGCTCTGTTTTTGGCTCTTCGCTCTGCATTCATAAGCCCTCGTAATCCTTCAGGGCTTACCATGTCTTGCATTACAAACTTTCCACCTGGGGACAACAGTCTAGCAGCCTCTTTTAACAGTTTTAGCTGTTCTTTTGGCTGGTAGTTTTTTATTCCGTATCTGGTTAGTACTCTGTGATAGCTGCCTTCCAATTCAAGTGTTTTAAATGTAGGGCGGTTTTTGGTTGCTCTTGTCCAGGTTGGCCGTATTTTTGCAAGTTGTTCAGGAGTAATATCTACAAAGGTTGTGGTAACAGTACAGCCTGCTTTTTGAGCCCGTTTCGCCATGTTTTTTCCAAAAAGGCCAGCCCCGCTCATTAAGTCCACCATGTTGTAGCGCTTTCCTGGTTCAAATTGAGCAAATCGGTAAAGCAAATTATAGCCTGAAGATTTCCAATAAGTTGCAGGGCCTTTACTTAGCTGAACTCTTGCATATTTTGTTCGCTGCGCTGCCATTGACGCTTCCACTCGCGCTTCACTGGTTGTTCTTCTATTTGGTTTAGACATATTCAATCAATAAGATTAGTTCAGTACCTTGAATTTATAGTTATCCTTTGCAAGCTAATTTATTTCACTGGCCTTCTGGGTTTGGGCCTTCTTGCTACAGCCTGGCGTTTTAGGTCTTGTGCAGCCCATGTTTCAAGTTTCTTCTTAATGCGCCCTGCTCTTATTGGGGCGTTTCTTTCAAGCCTGCCTAAATTGGTCATAATTTGCATTCTTAGCTTTGTTTGGCTTACTTTATCTACTAGGCCGTGGTTTGCAATTAGCTGTTCAAGTAATGCTGCTGTGGCTTTTTCAAGTTTAAATTTAGCGAATTCTTTTTCGTCTCTCATTCAACCACTTTGAATTTGTAGCCGTATGCAATTGGCCCCTCCGGGTCAATGTCACTAATTTTTCTAAAAACTCGTTTAACCTTGGTTCCAATCTTTATTTTTTCCTTGTCAGAGTCCACTACCTGGCTCAAAATCTTCGCTCCGTTGTCCAGTTTAATTATTGCAATAAAATAAGGTGTTTCCATTTCAAAGCCGTATGGTGCTGAGAAGACCTCTGTAAAGGTTATTATTTTGCCTCCGTGAGGCATTTTTTCCGCTACAAGTTTTCCTTTTCGCCTGCAGTTTGGGCAAATTTTTCTGGCTGGAAAGAAGGCTGTTCCACAGGTTTCGCACTTGTTGCCCTGCATTAAGTACCTTTCAGGAAACCTTCTCCAAAGAAGTGGTAAAGATCCGTTAGACATTTATGTAAGCCTCCTGTAAATGTGAACAACTGCTGTTGCACCTGATCCGCCAACATTGTGCGTTAGCCCAATTTTTGCGTCCTTAACTTGCCGCCCCTCTGCTCTTCCATTTAATTGCATACAGGCTTCAACTGCTTGCGCAACACCTGTTGCTCCAACAGGGTGGCCTTTTGCTTTAAGGCCTCCGCTTGGGTTAATTGAGATGTCAGCGTTCAAAGCGGTTTTTCCTTCCTCTGTTGCCTTTCCGCCTTCTCCCTTGTTAAAGAATCCAAGGCCTTCAATTGCTAAAATTTCAGCAATTGTAAAGCAGTCGTGAACTTCTGCAAAATCAATATCTTTCTCCGAAACCCCTGCTTGCTTGTATGCAAGTTCTGCCGCTTTTTTGGTTGCCATCATTTCGGTAAGAGATTTTCTTCCAGTTAATGCAAGTGAGTCAGAGGCCTGCGCTGATCCAACAATTTCTATTGCGTCGTCAATTCCAAGCTTTTTTGCCTTCTCTGTTTCGCACAAAATTAATGCTGCTGCTCCGTCAGTTATTGGGGAGCAATCCAAAAGTTTTAGTGGACTTGCTACCATTCCACTATTCATTACGTCGTCAATTGTTATTTCCCTGTGGAATTGCGCGTTTGGGTTTCCCATTGCATTCTTGTGATTTTTTACTGCTGCAGCCGCAAGTTGCTCTTCTGTTGTTCCAAACTTTTCCATGTGCTTTCTTGCCATCAAAGCGTATAATGCAGGGAAGCTTGCTCCGTGGAAAAGCTCTGTTTCCTGGTCTCCTGCTCCTCCAAGTGCAATTGCTGCTTCCTCTGTTGAAACCTCTGTCATTTTTTCAATTCCTCCAACTGCTACAACATCGTATGCTCCTGATGCAACTGATAAAAATCCTGTTCTAAGGGCAACTCCGCCTGAA
>JASLNX010000094.1 GCA_030745815.1 archaeon | reverse complement strand
AAAAGTGCAAACTCCTTCTTTGGAGCTTCTTTATTTACTGCCTCTTCAAGAAGCTGCCTTAGCTTTGCCGTAGACATTAGAGAATTAGCGAGCGTAAGAATTAAATACCACTATCACCTTTAATTAGAACATGAGTACAATTGCAAACAAGATTTTTAAGGCAATGGAAGAGCTTGCAGAAGTAAGGCATATTTTCCAGCGTGTCCCACCAAAACACGACTTGGAAGGCGTCCAAAAAAAAAGCGCTATGGTCCACTTAAAGAAAGCAAAAGCGGCAATAGCAGCAGTTGAAAGAGAGTTCAAGAAAAAGGCCAAAAAATAGCTTTAAAAACTCTGTTTTATACATTATTTTTATGACTGGAAGAAGGGATCTACGGATTCTCCAATAAGGAGTCGCATTTACCTATTCCAAAAACTGTTTTTTTAAAGGTGATAAAAAATGCCTAAAGATAAATTTGTATACATAATGGACACTACTTTGCGTGACGGCGAACAAACCCAAGGGGTTTCATTTACTGCTGAAGAAAAGCTTGGTATTGCAAAAAGGCTGCTTGAAAAAGTAAAGGTTGATCGAATAGAAGTTGGAAACGCAAGGGTTTCAGAAGGAGAACTGGATGCTATTAAGGGCATTACTAGTTGGGCAAAAAAAGAGGGCCTTCTTGGAAGAGTAGAAGTAATGGGTTTTGTAGATTTTGAGAGATCGGTTGAATGGATTAATGAAGCAGGGGCTAAAGTAATGAATCTACTTGCCAAAGGCAGCCTCAAGCACTGTGAAAAGCAATTGGGAAAAAGCCAGGAACAGCACTTTGAGGACGTAAGAAAAACAATTGAGTTTGCAAAAAAGAGTGGCTTGAAAGTAAACGTTTACTTGGAAGACTGGAGCAACGGAATGCACGAAAGCAGAGACTATGTTTTCAGTTTTGTAAAATTGCTTAACAAACTGCCTGTTGAAAGAATTCTCTTGCCAGACACCCTTGGCCTGCTTTCGCCCGCAAAAACAACGAAATTTTGTGCGGAAATGATTGAAAAATTCCCAAAAACAAGATTTGAGTTTCACGCACATAACGATTACGGCCTAGCAGTTGCAAACACATTAGCCGCAGTTAATGCAGGAATTAACGGGGTGCACGTTACAGTAAACGGACTGGGCGAGCGAGGTGGCAATGCACCACTTGGAGAGGTTGTTGCAGCAATAAGAGACCACACAAGTTTGAATGTGGCAATTGATGAGAAAGAGATTTATAAGACAAGCAAAATAGTTGAAGCATTCTCTGGAAAAAGAATTCCTGAAAACAAACCAATTTCAGGTGAAAGCGTTTTTACACAAACTGCTGGAATTCACGCAGACGGCGATGTAAAAGGAAATTTGTACGCAAACAAATTATTGCCTGAAAGGTTTGGAAGGCAAAGAGAATACGCCCTTGGGAAGCTTTCAGGAAAGACGTCTCTTGAAATAAATCTTAAGAAGATGGGAATTGAATTAACAAAGGAACAGAAGAAAGCAGTTCTTGAAAGGGTTGTTCAGCTTGGGGACAAAAAAGAAAAGGTAACTCCTGAAGATTTGCCATACATTGTTGCAGATGTTTTGCAAACCCCTGAAGAGCAGAAGATAAAAATAGTAAACTGTGTTGTAAGCAGCGGGCGAGGAATTACCCCGCACGCCTCGTTTACCCTTAAATCAAACGGAGACCAGGTTGCAGCAAGCGGGGTTGGAGACGGGGGATATGATGCATTTATGAACGCCCTTAAAGGGGCAGTGAAACAGTTTGGAATAGAACTTCCACAGCTTGCAGACTATGAAGTGAGAATTCCGCCAGGCGGAAAAACTGATGCCCTTGTTGAAACAACCATCACCTGGCAAAAGAACGGATCCAGATTCAAAACAATTGGAGTTGACTCTGATCAAGTAATGGCCGCGGTAAAGGCAACTGAGAAAATGCTGAATATTATGGTAAGAAACAGCTCAAATTAGCACTAAAAATCAGAAATAAGTGTGAAAGAGGCAAGTCAGGGATCCGACTCGCGGTTTAACTTGCCCCCTCAACTCCCAACACAAGTTAAATTGTAAACCGAAGTTCTTTAAATAGTTTTTTGCGGAAGTGCGGGGTTGAGCAAAAAAAATTAGCTTGACCGCACTTACTTTCCCAGCACAGAGATATTAAAGCTTTTCTCTCCAGAGTTACAAAAGATTAGTGGAAATCCGGTCTCTAGGGGCATTTAAAAAGCCTTAAAACTCATTTTTAAAATGGAGGAAGAAATAACTAAAATTCTAAAACGCGCTCACAAAATCAAAAAAGTTTTTGTTCCTAAAGAGTTACGGAAAAAATATAATCTCAAAGTGAGAATGTTATTTAACGATTTGATTGATAAACCAGGCCTTTTGCTAAAATGTAAAAGACACAATATATCAACTTTTACTATTGCTGAAGAGCTGCAATTAGTGAAAAGATACTTGCAAGGCGAATCAACCTTAGATTTATCAAAAGATGGCTTGTCACACAGCGCAATAGCAAATACAATAAATAAGTATGCAAATACGAGGATTCGAAGCAAATCTTTTTCATTAATGCATCTGAAAAAATATGAAATCAGAAAAAAGCAATATCATCTACAAAGTAATTACGCAAAATATTTATTGAAAAATAAGATAATTGAATTTGGTGAACAAGAGAGCGGGGTTGCATTAATTTCTGCATTTATTTTAACTGACGGTTATGTTTCAAAGAGCAAAAGTAAAAAGCGTTTAGTGTTAGGATTTTCAAATACAAATAAAGAACTTGTTCAAGCTTTCACTGACTTAATCTTCATGACGTTTGGAGAAGTTCCAAGTTGCATAAAACTAAACATAAAACAAAAATCAAGCCGATACGTTGCACCGTGGCATAATCATCTAATTAAAAAAGTTTTGAATTTTTGCTTTGATAAAAATAATAAAACGGCGAAAAAAATATTAAAAATTAAAAATCATAAACTCTTAAGAGAATGCTTAAGAATAGCCTACTCTTGTGACGGATTTATTTCGTTCTATGTAGCGATTGAGAAATATGGGTATTCTACAAAATACTACTCTAGACTTAGGCCTAATTTAGCCATTGGAT
>JASLNX010000093.1 GCA_030745815.1 archaeon | reverse complement strand
CCGCTTCTGTGGCTTACTACAATTCCCCATCCTGCTTCCTTGCTAACTTTTGCCGCTTCAATTGATTCGCTTATTGAGCCAATTTGGTTTATTTTTAGCAGCAGCGCATTGCAGCTTTTTTCCTCAATGCCTTTTGCAATTCTTTTAGGGTTTGTTACTAGTAAATCGTCTCCAACAATTTGAACCTTGCTGCCAATCTTTTCGGTTAAAGCTTTCCATCCTTCCCAGTCTTCTTCGGCCATTCCGTCTTCCAGTGATACAATTCCTTTGTAGGTTGAAACCAAATCTGCATAAAAGTCAACAAGCTCTCCTGGCGAGTACTCTTTTCCGTAGAGCTTATATTTTCCACCTTCAAAGAATTCTGATGAGGCGCTGTCAATTGCCAGAGACATTATGCCCTTGTAGCCTGCTTCCTCAATTGCTTGGTTCATTAAGTCAAGCCTTTCTTGAACACTTCCAACCTTTGGAACAAACCCGCCTTCGTCTCCAATTAGTGTGGCCTGCGCTCCGAACTTTTTCTTAAGAATTCCTTTTAGGGTGTGATAAGTTTCAACACTTGCTTGTACGGCCTGGTTATAAGTTTTTGCGCCAACTGCAACAATCATTTGTTCCTGAATGTCTTCATCTAGGCCAGCGTGCTTTCCGCCGTTCATTACATTCATTTGTGGTGTTGGAAGTACTTCTCCCTTGTTCCCACTCAGTTCTGCAATGTACTTGAACAGAGGGGTTCCTTTTGAAGTAGCTCCTGCTCTACAAACGGCCATACTTACTGCAAGAATTGCGTTTGCCCCGAGCTTTTCCTTGTTTTTGGTTCCATCAAGTTCAATCATTGCCTTGTCAATTTCACCCTGCTGTGTACAGTCCATCCCAACAATCTTGCCAGCAATTTGCTTGTTTACATTTCCAACAGCATTCAAAACGGCCTTTCCACTAAATGCCTTTCCACCGTCGCGCATTTCAAGGGCTTCATTTGCGCCTGTACTTGCGCCACTGGGAACAATTCCAAAAAAGCTGCCTTTTTCGGTTAAAACCTCTGCTTCAACAGTTGGGTTTCCTCTGCTGTCTAGAACTTGCCTTGCTTTAATTGATTTAATTGTGCTTGTCATTAGATATCGCTAGAAGGATTTAATCAAAAGTTTTTTTATTACTTTGCCCACCCGCCCTTTTTGGGCATTTAACCCTGTTTTTTCCAATTGTTTTAAAAAAACAAGCCCTTCCTTTTTGATTGGTGAGCTGTTTTGAATAATCATCCTTTGAAGGTTTTCTCTGGAAGTGGTAACCCTAATCTTGCCGCCCAAATTGCTGAAAACCTTGTTGTTCCACTTGGACAAACCGATTTAAAGAAGTTTAACAACGGAGAAACCTATGCACGGTTTCTTGAAAACATTCGCGGCTGCGATGTTTTTTTGGTGCAAAGCCTTCACGGGCCAGTAAACGATTATCTTGTTGAACTACTTATAATGCTTGACGCAGCAAAGCGTGCGTCTGCTGCAAGGGTTACTCCGGTAATTGCACACTATGCTTACGCACGTCAGGATTGGAAAGCAGCTCCTCGTGAACCAATTACTGCAAAGCTTGTTGCAGACTTGCTTTCAACCGCAGGGGCCGACAGAGTTATTGCGCTGGACTTGCACTCTGAACAAATTCAAGGATTTTTCAACATGCCTGTTGATGTTCTTACTGCAATGCCTAAGTTTTTGAAGTATGTTAATGAAAACGGTTACAAAGATCCAATTGTTCTTGCGCCTGATGCGGGTTCTGCTAAAAAGTCAACTAAGGCGGCTTCAAAACTTGGGGTTGACGTGGCAATTGTTAACAAGCGCAGGCCAAAGCATGGTGAGGTTGAGGCTGCGCACCTTATTGGGGACGTAAAGGGCAAGGATTGCCTGGTCTTTGATGACATGATTGATACTGGTGGAACAATTTGCGCGGCAGCAAAGATTGTCAAGGACGCAGGGGCATCAAGTGTTACTGTTTTTGCAACTCACGGAATTTTATCAAACAACGCATTGCAAAAAATCGACAAAAGCGAAATTGACAAGGTAATTGTAACCAACTCAATCCCAGCTGACCAAAAGGCCTCAAAGAAGCTTGAGATTTTGGACGTAAGTGATGTTCTCTCAGAAGCAATTAAAAGAATTCACGAAAATAAAAGCATTAGTAAATTATTTGAATAATATAAATTACTTTTTATGTTAGTAGTTTATGCTGCTTTAGCTTTTGCAATGCGTCTAATGGTATTTCCATGGCCTGTTCTGAGAACATATTTTGGTATTATGTTTACTTTAGCTTGTTCAAATAGTAGTGCTTTGCTTGCAATAAGCCATCTTGAAGAGTTTGCTTTAACGGCCGCTTTTATCCCCGGGTATTTCATTAACCTGAGTCTTTCGAATACTGCGTCAACGTCGTAAACTAATGGTGCGCCCATTTTTTCATATTCCGCAATTCTTTTTTTGATAAATTCTTTTATTTTTTTTTCAGATTGTGGGATTAGATGTATATTGATGGGTATGCCTGCGTTTACAAATAGCTTGGCGTTTTTTACGACCCGGCCTGGTTCAATTGTCCATTTTGTTATATTGTTTTTGATGCGTGGGAATTCCCAGAGGCCCATTCTCTTAACTTCCGCAATATCCGCAGCCCTTTTTTGGTCTTTGGCCAGAGTTTGCCTAATATGTGCCTTTACCTTTGCAAGGGACGATTCAACGCAAGTTCTTACTGCCGGGGACAACCCGGCGTCAGCAAATAACATTACGTTTCTTGCGATTCTGGCTTTTGACCTTTTAGTATTTTTCCATTTTACCAACACTTTTTTTACTAGTCCGTAGTCAAGTAAACTGAATCTTTCAAAAACTTGGTCAGCTGTAAGTCTTTCACGTCCAAATGTTTTTGCCAGTGGCGCTTTTTTTCTTTTCCCAGGCATTAATTTCCTTTTTTCCTCTCGCATTTCCCCTTTGTTTTTCACAAACCATTCTGAAACAAAAACGTGGCCGTTTACTTTGTTAAACATTTTGGTGGCCTGTATTTTATCTAGTATCCCAGTAACTGTGTTTTTTGGCAGGCCTGTTTTCTTTGCAAGGGTTGCGACTGAAAGGTTGTGTCCGGGCGCAGTCCACAGTGCTGTTCCAATTTGAATTAGTTTTCCTCGTTGTGGTTTAGGCAGTCGGCGGCTGTGTAGGTCAACCCACCCATTAAACTTAGCTTGTCTTTGGCTGATTCTGGCGGAAGGTTTTCCCCGTGCTGTTGAAACAGCTACTGCTTTCTTCCCTGTTTTGCTTGTGCGTTTGCGGGCTGTTGCTACTTGTCTAGGCATTGATGACTTTCTCCGTTTACTGATTTGAATGCTTATAGAAAATTATTTCCCATTCTATTTAATTCTTGTGTCTGATTGCAAATAAAGCTATTTACCAAATTCGGGGGCTGGCGTGGCCGTTTAAGCGAATTTCGTTAAAAATGTGATGTTTTTAAATAAATTTCGTTGAATATTCTTTTTATGCTTCTTGACCCAGTTGATGCAAAAATCCTTGAATTTCTCAAAGCAGACGGCAGAATGCCTTTTTTGAAAATTGCAAAGGAGCTTGAGGTAAGCGAGAGTACTGTTAGAAAAAGGGTTTCAAAACTCAGATCAAAGGGAATAATTCGCGCTTTTACTGTTGCTCTTGACTCAAATCTTTCCTTTGAAAGTATTGTTGCAGTAAAGTGCCTTCCAAAGGCCACTAAAAGTGTGGCGGAAAAGAT
>JASLNX010000092.1 GCA_030745815.1 archaeon | reverse complement strand
TATGTATAAGATGTCCAAGCTTGGTTTTGAGTTGAAACAAATTGATTTGAAGAATAAGAAGATTGTAATTGAACTAAAGAATTAGTATCTATTTTAGCCGGAAAAGGCAAAGGAGTTGCAGAGACTTACTTTTCGTCTGCTGGCTCTGCGTCCTCTATTTCTCTCTCGTCAACTATGAATACATCGCTTACAGCTGTTACCGCAGAGTAAGGGATTTTTATGATTCGGTCCTTTGAACCTGCTCTCTTCAAGAACTTACTGTCCCTGTCAAGCTCAACAAGAAGGTGCTCTATTTCTCCACCGTTCTCGTCAATCATAAGATCAGAAAGCTTTCCGACCTCATCCCCTCTGTTGGTTATTACTTTCTTTGTGGCAAGCTGTCTTGCGATAGTGTATTTGTACATTCCAATTTCACCCATTAACCTTTTAGAATTCTAATAGATAAAAGGCTAACTTCTTTATAAGTTTATCGCGAAAAGCAATTCTACATAAGGGGTTTTTTTAAATATTTGTGCTTTTCTTTTGAATATGGAACCCCCAGAACATTATATTCCTGAGCAAACAATTGCAATGCTTAAGAGACAGCACTATGGGCTGTTCGGTCACTCAGCATCGAAGCTTTGTCATTGGACAAAGGCCTCTCTTACAAAGGGGCAGGTTTGTTACAAGCAAAAGTTTTATGGAATTCAGTCGCATCGTTGTCTTCAGATGACTCCTGTTGTTGCTTGGTGTCAGCAAAATTGCCAGTTTTGCTGGAGGCCTCTTACTAAGCCTGAGCCTTTTCCAAAGGATTTTTCCAAGCCAAAGGAGATTGTTGAGGAAAGCATTGCAAAGCAGCGCATGCTTCTTTCTGGATACGGCGCTTTAAAGGAACAGATTGGTGAGAAAAAGCTTGAGGAGGCCAGAAATCCAAACCAGGTGGCAATTTCTCTTGCAGGGGAGCCAACTCTTTACCCCAAGCTCCCTGAGCTTGTTAAAGAATACAAAAAGAACGATTTTACTTCGTTTGTTGTGTCAAACGGCCTTGATACTGAAATGTTTTCCAAGTTAAAGCCAACGCAGCTTTATCTTTCGCTTGAGGCTCCAAACGAAAAGCTTCACCGTAAAATTAATGCTCCTTCAATTAAGGGTTCTTGGGAAAAAATTAATGCGTCTCTTGAGGCAATGCCTTCAATTAAAACAAGGCGGGCAATTAGAATTACTGCAATTAAGGGCCTGAATTTGGGAAACGAAGGAGAGTTTGCTAAATTAATTGAGAAAGCGCAGCCTGATTTTGTGGAGGTAAAGGCCTACATGTTTATTGGTTATTCAAGACAACGTCTTTTGGAA
>JASLNX010000091.1 GCA_030745815.1 archaeon | reverse complement strand
AATTGGAACAGGATATCTTGCAATTGTTCCGTTTGCCTTTCTTCTTTACTCGTTCTACTACATTTTAATTGGAGCATTTCAGGGAGCTGGAAAAACAGATCTTGCACTTGTTTCAAACACAGTTTACTGGGTTATTACTCTTGCACTTGCTTGGTTTCTTTCCCAAAGCCTTGGGTTGACTGGAATCTGGCTTGCGATGGTAATTGGAGCCGCTGTTGAATTAATTCTCGTTCAGGCAATTTTTTGGTCAGGATTTTGGCTAAAGGGCCCAGGGAAATGATTTTATTTAATCGGGTACTAATTATTTCATGCAAATTGGAATGGGTAGTGATGTGGCCACTTTCAAAAAAGGTCCTAAACCGCCAATCAACTTTAAGCAAGGGCTGCGAGACCCAACTCTTATTTCTCTAATTTTGTCCAATCTTCTTACAATAGCGCTTGCTGTTATTTACAATTTTAATATTATGGCAATTCTTTGGGTTTACTGGAGTCAAAGCGTGATAATTGGATTGTTCAACGTTTTTAGAATTCTTTCGCTTAAGAATTTTTCAACCAAGGGATTTAGAATAAACCAGAAGCCTGTTGAGGCAAATAGGGCGGCTCTTGTTTTGGTGGCCTTTTTCTTTGCAATTCACTATGGGATGTTTCATTTTGTGTATGCTTTCTTTCTGGGTATTTTCACAGTAATGGGACAAACTGGCACCGGCGCACTTTCCCTCTCAGATTTTGGGTATATTGGGTTTATGGCAATTGTTTTCTTTGCAAACCATCTTTTCTCATTCCTGCACAACAGGAAACAAGACGTGGGGAAGCAAAATATTGGCAGAGTAATGATGTATCCTTACGCAAGAATAATTCCAATGCACCTTACAATTATTTTGGGAGGTATATTTCTTACAACCGGGGCCACGGGAGCTGGGCTTTTGATATTCTTCCTAGGGCTTAAAACTCTTGCAGATGTTGCAATGCACTTTCTCGAGCACTCTAAATAGTGGACAGCTCGGAGCCTTTATTTCAACCGCGGTGTGCCTGGAACAAACAGGTATGTTTTGATTGTCTGTGCCCTGAAACTGAACGAAAGGCTTAAATATTACGGGAACCCATATTTTATCTAGTGATTCTTTGTGGTGCGATTGAGGAGAAAACGTCTTTTGGGTTTGAATGCTCTTTCAAGAGGTGGATTAGAAGACCAAAAAATCAAGGCTTCTGTGCGGGAAAGCGGGAAATTAAGAGCTGAAGGTAACTTTCCTACGGGTCGCACTGTAGCGGATATTGAACATGCAAGATCCAAGCGAGCCGGTCAGCTTCTTCGTCTGAGGGCTAAAGCGCGAAGGAAAGGCGTAATACTTAAACCCCTGGCAAAGGGTTCAATGCTTAAACCCAGAAAAAACAGGGGCGCAATGGTTAAACCTCAAGCAAAGGGTTAACTGCTTAAACTCAAACTAGGGAAATACTCGGTTAAATCTCTATTTTCAGCACTGCTAGTGACTGGTTCAATCCGAATTTTTCCCACGTTCTTTTCTCAAGCTCTAAGTAGGTTACAGCTTTTTCAGGCCGTCGCACATTGGAAATGCAGTGCATCCCCAGAATTTTCCAAACTTGCTCTCCCTTAAAGCCATTCCAAGCCCGCAATTTGGACAAGCCGGGGCCTTTATTTCAACCGCGGTGTGTCTGGAGCAAACAGGCACGTTCTGAGGATTAAGTTTTGTTGCAACTTTGCCGCATTTTGCACACTTCATTTCAATCAAAGAAGAAAAAGAACGAAAGATATTTAATCACTGCCACAAACATCCTCTCCCTTGGCTCCGGGCAGACTGCTCGGCGTCGGAAAACTCTTTTGCAAAGCGCAAATTTGGTTCAAAAGGAAAAGCAACCGCAAAACCCTGCTTAACCAAAAGCAAATTTGCGTGTTTTTCGTCAACAAAAACATAGGCAAGGGTTCGGCCGTACTTGTCCTGCCTTTCAGAATCAAAGAAAAGTTCCACTGCCTTTCCGGAAACTGCCGAAGCGAGAAAATCTCCTGCTTCCTCAAAACAGGGTTCTCCCTTCTCAGGAGAATTTATTCCAATAAGCCTAACTCTCTCTCCGTTGGCCAAAACCAATGTGTCCCCGTCAACAACACGCTGCACAAAAGTGATTTTTGGCCGCTCCCTTGAATTAGCGTCCGCCAAAAAAAGAACAGGGGAGAGAACAAGCAGTAGAACAAAGGTTAACAGAATCCTTTTTCGCATAGTGGGCTTGGGGGGCAAGTAAATTAAAGGCTGCTGCTTGTTTCGTTGATTTACGAAAAGCAAAACCTGTTATGTATAAGATGTTTTCCCTCTTTTCGGCTCTTCTCGCGCCGGGAGTAAACTGCCCCATAATCAGAACATTTAGCTCGTGCTAACCAATCAAGGGAGCATACTAGCGGAAAACAACCCATATCTGGTGCCAGCAGGTAGAAAACGCCCTGAAAACAAGCCATGGCCAGGGTTTTGCAGTATAAACCTTTACTTTTGGGCAAAAAACGTGAAAAGTTGCAGGGGCTGTCAAGGGAGCACTACAAGGGAGCAGCGAAAACAGGGTTTTGGCCGGGTAAATGCGCAGAGTGGCCAAAAACAAAATCCGAACTTTTTCAATGGGTTTTCTTCTGGAATTCAAAACGATACAGGGGGAAATGGTTTGGGAAAGAAACCGGTTTTTAGTTTAACACTAAAATAGTAGGGGTAATGCCCACTTTTGAGGCCAAAAAGGCATTTTCCCAGGGGAAATACTTTTTTTCTTAAATCCGTTTTTTCTTTCCTTAAATGTTATGTATATAGATCTTTTATTTTTTGATACTCTATTTCAACGGTCCTTGCGTTTACGTGCGGTTTGTGGTGTCTAAAGCCCCCGCCAAAGCAGGCTGGGATGTGGAGCAGTTCGTGGACAATTGTTTTGATTTTTTCCTCTTGGTTTTGCTTGTCAAATTTCTCGGTTAAGAGTTCTATTGTGTAGAACGGTTTTTGATTCATCCCCAACTGCATTACCTTTCCAATAGTATGAATTCTGGCAATTGTTCGCTTTGTCTTGCTCCCTTGGCTTTCAATTACCGCTATTTGATCAAGGGCAATGTAATTAAGGCCTAATTGTGTGGCAATGTCTCTAGCGGTTGCTGTCCAGTGTTCACTGTATTTGTATTTCATTAGTTATCTTGCTTTTTGCAACGTAATTTAAAGCTTTTGGCTAATTAATGTTGAAGAGGTGTTTTTATTGAAGGTTACCGAAGTAAAGGCAAAGCAGGCAGTTCCTGAGATAGAACTTGAGATTGTTAGCAAGGGCGAAGTCAGAGATTTTGCAAACGATAGGGGTTCTGGAAAGGTTTGTTCTGCTGCAGCAAAGGACGAGTCCGGAGAAATTAAGTTGACTCTTTGGAATGAGCAGTGCGACCAGATTCAAGAAGGCGACAAAGTCAAGATTGAAAACGGTTGGTGCGGCGAGTACCAGGGTGAAAAGCAGCTTAGTACTGGAAAGTTCGGCAAGCTTGAGAAAGTTGAGTAAAATCTATTTTTACAAGCCGACTATCCTAAAAAGAATTCTGGAAACAGAAAGAGTAACGCTAGGAGCACGACAAAAAGTAGTGTTCCTTCATCTAATTTTTTCCACATTACTGCCATACTTGCAATTGGAACAAGAAGTATGATGTATGAATAACCTGAGAGCGCAAAAAAATATCTTGCAGCCATTCCAATTGTTAGAATAAAGAGAAGTACTGTTCCAATTTTTGCGAACAGAAGTGGGATTTGATTTATCAGTCCGCTTCCAAGATTTGCAACCCGGCTCATAGTAATATATTCACTTTAAAACAATAAAAGATTAACTATTTTTTCCACCGGCCGCGCCCCTTAAAAAAATCGCACTGCTTTTTTAGCGCACATTCTTCGTGCAGCGGGTTTCTTGGCAAGCAAATTTTTTGACCAAACCTTACCATTGCGTGATTCAATTTTAGCCAGTACTTTTTTGGCACAACTTTTGTAAGTTCGGCTTCTGTTTCCTCTGGAGTTTTTGTGTTTACCAATCCAATGCGATTACTTATTCTGTGAACGTGAGCGTCAACGCAAATTGCGGGTTTTTTAAATCCGTAGACCATTGTGCACGCGCTTGTCTTTGGCCCAACGCCTGGCAAGGCATCGAGCTGTGTTCTGTCACAAGGAAGCTTTCCGTTGTATTTTTCGTCAATTATCTGGCTGATTTCCTTTATTCTTTTCGCTTTTACCCTAAAAAAGCCTGCTGCCTTAATCAATTTTTCAATTTCGTGCACGGGGGCTTTTGAGAGTGCTTTTGGGGTTTTAAACTGTAAAAAGAGTGCTTTTGCTGCCTTGCCTGTATTTATGTCCTTTGTTCTTTGAGAGAGAACTGTTGCAATTAGTACTTGAAACGGCGTGGCGCGGGAGACAACTGCTTGGTCTTTTGCTTGCTTTGAGAGCTCGCCAATTATTAGTCCAATATCTTTTTGCATTTGAACAACTTAGCAGAAAAAGAAATAAAAATGAGCGGATTGCTTTTTCTGTTAAATCGTTGCTACTGAAATTTTCTCTTGCGCCCCACAGTAGTCTTCTTTACAGTCAATGGAACAAAATCTTTTTTCGTAAATTCCTTTGCCTGGCCAAATTGACTTACCGCAATTCATGCACTTGCCTTCTTTTGGCACTGCAAAATTTCTTGCCCTTTGAGTTAATAGAGTTACTCCCATAACCTCACCTCGATAGTTATTGAATGCAAACTAAATTTAATGCTATTGATTTAGAAAAAGAAAATAAAAAAGGGAAGAAGGTTAACAATTTTAGTTATTCCTTCTTTTCTTCTTCTGAGTCTGCTTCGGCCTCAGCTGGTGCTTCTTCCTTTGCTGGCTCTTCAGCTTCGGCTTCTGGAGCTTCCTCTGGTTCAGCTTCAGGAGCTGGTTCTTCCTCTTTAGGAACTTCCTCTTCAGCTGCTGGTTCTTCTTTTGCCTCTTCAGATTTTTCCTCTTCAGCTGCTTCTTCGGCTGCTGGTTCTTCAGAAACTTCCTCTACTTTGGCTTCAGGAGTTGCTTCGTCGGCGCTTGCATCTGATTCAGGTGCTGCTTCGGCTTTGCCAATTGCTTCTCCAAAGGCAACTTTGCCTCTGACTGCTGTGATCTTGACTTTTACCGTTTCTCCTACTTTAACTCCAGGAACGATTACAACAAAACCTTTGATTTTGCCTACGCCGTCTCCTTTTGTTCCAATGCCCTCAATTTCAAGGTCATATGTGTCACCTTCGTTTACTGGCTTATCACCTTGAAAGCGTCTTTTATTGTATGTACTGTATCCCACTGGTTACACCTCCGTGTGTAAAAATAAACTTCCTGTTAGTTTTTGTCTTCGTTCAAAAAAAAGTGTATTTGAAATACACAAGTTCTGCTCAGTCATAAAAAATATGTTTACTCTTCCTTCTTAGTTCTACGAATGCCAAAATTTGCGTACTTCCTATACTTAGTCTTTGTCCAGGCTTCAGGCTGCTTTTTTCTAAGCTTAAACTCTTCCTCAAGCAGCTTTAACCTCATTTCTTCTTCTACTGTATCTAGTTGCATCAAGAAACAACACCATCCTATATATTGCATTAAAAGCAAAAAAATTAGAGTTTTTTGCTGTATATATTGCAGTTAAACTCTTTAAAAACATATTGTATTTATTAGCTGAATATGAAGGAAACAAGCGAAATTTTTGCAAAAGGACTTTTTTTCTTTATTGTCGGAACCGTTCTTTTAACCATGTTTATTTGGGCTTTGGTTCAAGGAGTTACCGGGCATCCAAACGACCCTGTTCTTTCCGCACTCTATTATCTTGCGGCTGTTCTTTCAGGGGTTGGCGGGGTAGTTCTTTATCACCAGGCAAAATATACTATGCATTACGCAAAAATAGCCGCTTAAGAAATTTACTTATTTTTTCTTGGGCTTAGGTTTTGGTTCAGGCTTTGGTTTTTTGAAGCCTTCAACTTCTTCCCATTCTTCAATGTCTTCCTTGTCAAGCCCAAGCTGGCTTAGGTATTTCTCATGCTCTTTTACATCAAGCTTTTCATACCAATCGTTCCAAGCTTTGTCTCCTGGTTTGTCAAGGTGCCCTTCTGGAACTTTTTTCTTCTTCCTCATAGAAGTAAAGTAGTTGTTGAAAAATTTATATAGTTATGCGTGGCCTCAAAAAATAGCGGGGGCCAAGCAAAAGAATATTAATCCCTTAAAACAAAAACCTTACATGGATTATACTGCAAACCAAACGGCTTCTGATTCGGTCCTGGCAAGGTATAGGCAGGAACTAATTGTTGGCGGGTACAGCGCTCGCACAATTAAAATGTATCTTTTCTATTTGAAAGAATTCTTAGAGCATGTTAAAAAAGACCCTGGGGCTGTTGAAAGAGAGGACATTATTTCGTTTCTTGCGGAAAAAAAGGAGGAGAATAATGCAAGCAATGCAACTCTTTCTCTGATTCATTCCTCCCTTAGATTCTACTTTCATAACCTTCTTGGCAAAAAAATTCTTGACGAAATTAAGACCCCGCGAAAGGCAAAAAAACTGCCTGTTATTTTGACGCGACCTGAGGTAAAGGCGCTAATTACTGCCGCCAAACCAAAACGAAACCGCTTAATAGTTCAGTTCCTTTATTCAAGCGGGGCAAGAGTTAGCGAGTGTGTTAAACTAAAAATTGTTGACTTAAATTTAAAGGAAAGAATTGGAAGCATTCGCGGAGGCAAGGGAAATAAGGATCGTACAATTATTCTGTCCAAAGAGTGGTCAAAATATTTGAAAAAGTATCTTGACAAAAAGAAAATAAAGAGTGAATTTGTATTCAGCAAAAAGAACGGCAAGCCGCTTAGTTCAGATACTGTGCAAAGAATTGTCAGGGAGGCGGCAGAAAAGGCAGGCATTCAAAAGCGAGTTACCCCGCACACATTAAGGCATTCTTACGCAACGCACCTGCTTGACGCTGGGGAAAATATTAGAAGAATTCAAGAACTCCTTGGGCACTCAAACCTTAATACCACCCAACTCTACACTCATGTTTCTGTTCAAGATCTTAAAAAAGTTGAAAGCCCGTTGGACAAACTCTGACCCCAGAGTTCCGCTACTCGTTTGAAACCAGGGCCTTTGTTTCGTTGAGTTTTAACGCAATTTTTTTTCCCTTAGGAGTTAGAGAAATCGGTTTAAGCCGGCCTTTTGAAGACACCTCAATAAGCCCTGCTGCCTTAAATTCGGCCAAAATCTTAACTATATGTGGGTAGGTACAATCAACCTCTTTTGAAATACTTGAAGCATAATTTCCCTTGGGGTCTCCTAGAAGCGCTAAAAGCACGTTTGCTGGTTTGTCCCTAAAAAAGACATAAAATAATTCTTTACCCACCTATATCCCCAACACAATAGCCTTACCCCCTTAATAAACATATCTCCTTAAACCTATGAATTTTTATGTATAAATTGAAATTTATAGGTTATAAATAATATTTTTAAAATCCTCAAAAACTATGATTATGTATAAGCCATATCTGGTCTTGGTCGCTGGCTCCTGCGCCCCCTTTAATTTATGTATAACTCGCCCCTTTTCTCCTATAATGGAAAAAGAATAGGTTTAAATATCTCAAGTTGGTTATTATATACAAATTTTACGGAGGTCTGTTAGATGACTATGAGATTATCAAAACTTTTTGGAATGGATATATACACTTCAGAAGCACAGTATAAAGGGAAGGTTTTTGACCTAGTAATTAACCTTGAAAAAGGCAGGTTAGAAACTATTACTACGGCGCCACTTAAGCCTAGAACAAAACAAGAGGCTAAGAAGATTATCAGTGAAAAAAGCATTCCATACAAGAATGTTAAGGCAGCAAAAGATATTGTTATTGTAGGTGGGGGAAAGAGTACGGCCAAAACAGAAGAAGCGCCAGAAAAAAGAACCCAATATAGATACAGTAGACGTTAGATATCTTTTGTTTTTACTGGTTTTTTAACATTAAAATTAAAGGTATATTTAAATGTATTATGTATTAATAGTATACATAAAGCAAACTCAGTATTAATCTAATATTAGTGGAAGTGTGGGGAGTGGATGGGAGTACGAAGCTATTTTATTCAGTATAAATTTATTCTTCCAGATACAATTAAGCATTCCTCATACACTTACCAGAAGTTATTTAGGGCGCTCTATGGGTATACCCAAGCGGTTTATAAGTCAAATGGCAAAGTATACCACTACCATCGAAACGGAGTATTATCTGACACACCCTTCCTACGCCCAGGAAAAAACTGTGTTATTATTCCAACTCCTGCTCTTCAAAAACTTGTGGATTTCTTCAAAACAGGCAGAAACCCGACACACAGATGGAAGGGCAAGGGAGATTGGAAAGCAGTCTATTATATGAATGAAAAGGACGTTGACGAAAAGAAAATTGCTGAAGCAATAACTGCTCTTTTAAATCGTTTTCAAATATCTGGCGTTTCAGATAAGCCCCTTTCTTTGATGGAAGCAGCGGAATATCTCTCTTCACAAGGAGCAACCAAAGGCAAAGGAGATCTTAATGAAATTCTGATCGCGCAGGCAAAACCAATAGTTGATTCAGATTGGTTTAAGGCCGCAGCGCCAGTTTCAAAAGAACTCAAAGGATTTTATTCGTCATATAAAAATTTGCGAGAGAATTAGGGCTCTTCAGTCTTCTTCTTTTTATTTACTACTACAATCTCTTTTTTCTCTTCCTTTTTTTCATCCTTTTCTTTAACTGAAACCAACAAGGCAACCTTTCTCCATTTCCTTCTCCCTCCAGCGCTTGTTGTTTCCATCAATCCAAGGTCCACAAGAGTTTTTAAGTAAGGGTAAAGGCTTCTGAAGTTCTTGTATTCAACCCCAAAAATCTCATTAATTCTTCTTCTAATCTCTTCCATATCTACCCATTCATCAAACCCAAGAACCCCATTTAAGTGGTATGCTTGGGTATTGTCTCTAAATCTCAAAATATCCCAAACCGAGAGCAGAGCCTGTGCGTCTTCTGTGTCTTTTTGTTCAACATATATAGAATTAGCCTCGGGCTTTTGGCTCCACTGATCTACCCTATTAAACGCCTTGAAAATACGTCTAATCAATCTTTTTAATGGCATGCTGTTACTATATACACCGTAATTACTTATAATCATTACGGTAATAAAGGTAATGACTGGTAATTACCAATAATTTGCTATTTTTGTTAATCTGAAGCGAAGTGAGAGCATTTTTACTGGCCTTTTTTAGTTATTGTTTGTTTTGCGCCAACAATGGTCGTAACCAATCACTTGGGGATTTTTTTTGTAATGCAAGTGAGAGGCGCGGTTTGGCGCAAATTGCCTGTTTTGTTAAAGGGCGCAGGGGCCGGCGGCTTGTGAGTTGTTCGTTTAACGCCCTTTTCATTAATTCTGGTTTGGGGCCGGCTGGTAGTGGGTTGTTTACTCATAGTGAGTGGGCAGTTTTCTTGCTAAGTTGAAGAACAATTAGTAGTCCCAGAGGGGGGTGGGCGTGAGCTCGTTAAATTGGCTAGTTTTCTTAAAAACGTAAAAAATAGCCCAAAGAGAGGGACAAAATATCCTCCCTTTTAGGGGCCAAAAACAATAGCGGGGGAAGGATTTGAACCTTCGACCTCTGGGTTATGAGCCCAGCGGGCACTCCTGGCTGCCCCACCCCGCTAGGAAATAATATCAAAGGAAATCATTTTAAAGGTTTTTCTTTTAATTTGCCCCAGAACCAGCCCAAATACTGATTTAGCGTGCGTAAGAGGCACCATTTAACCTTTTAACCCCATTTTGAACGTGGTTTTTGGTTATTTTTGGCGTTATTAGCGTGCGAGTTGTTTTTTTATTTGTCCAACAATTTGTGCTAAATAGACTTCTGTATGGCGGATATTTCGTCTCTTAAATTTTGGAGAGTCTGCTCAGTTTTTTTCAATGCCTTCTTAGTGTCCACTGCATTCATTGCTTTTCCGCACTCCGGGCACTTAAACCTATACTCTGCCGCAACTTCAAAGGGAATGGTTTCGCATAGGCCCTTGCATGAAAAAAGCCCGTAATTTGACTGAATCTGCTGTTTTGATTCAAGTTTTTCTAGGTTTTCCCCTAGTTCCTCAAGAAGAAGCTCTGCAATTCGCTTGCTCTTAACAACCCAAGTGTAAGAATACCACCCGGTTTTGCTGTTTTTACTTTTTTGGTATAATGCCACTCCGCGGTAATGGAGCCGGTTTAATATTGTTCTAACCTCTGTAACCTTTAATCGCATTTTTTTTGCGAGTTCTTCGTCTGTAACGTTTGCTTTCTTCTTTTCATATATGCGTATAACCCTCATTGCGTCTTCTCCAGCAATGCGCGTTACAAGCTTCTGCGCAGATTCAAAGTTGATAATTTTTTTAGGATTTGTCATTTAGGCCACCGGTAATTATTATTTCTGTGAATAATATTATATAAATCCACCTCACGTTCTCACAATTTTTTTCCCTTTTGCTCGAGGAAGAACTTTTATTTTTGCGTTTCCAAACTTTTTACCCAATTCTTTCCCGTCAAAAATCCAGTCCATGGCGATCGCCATTGCGGCTATTTCACTATGTGGTTGTTGTGTAACGCTTAGATTCAAATCACTTAGTTCATATACTGCGGGTTCAACCTTTTGTGATCCAACTATTAGCAGTATTTTATTATGGCTCCTAAGAGTTTTTGCTTCCTTTTGTAGAGCCTTGCCGTACATTGTCAAATGCGCAACAAAATAGCCCTTTTTTTTGTACTCTTGCAGTACTTTTCTCCAGCTGTCTGCAAATTCAACTGAAAACTTGCCACCCCATCTGGCTACAACACTTTTGATGCTTTTTTCTACCGAGGGATCGTGATCTCCATTAATTATTATCTTTTCAGCGCCAAGAGCGCGCGCCACAAGACAGGTATGGCTGGTAACTCGGTAATCTCTTACAAGCCGGTGTCCGTATCGGAGCACAACTATTTTAGGCATCTAGTAAATAAGTAAGTGCGAATGGTTTTAATTTGAATCGCTTAAAAATTAGCGATATCGTTTTTTTGTTTCTTTTAGCGAGACAACCCGGTAATCTTTTGCGTGTCCTGCTGTTTTAAACGCCCGCATTTTTGAGGCAATAAGTTTTGTCATTTCTTCTCGCGCTGGCCCTAAATATTCCCTGGGGTCAAACTTTTCAGGGTGTTTTTTGAATACTTTTCTTATAGTTGCAGTAATTGCCATTCTGCTGTCAGAGTCAACGTTTACTTTTGAAATTCCATACTTTATTGCCTTTTGGATGCTTGAGATTGGAACACCTTTGGCGTTTGGCATTTTGCCCCCGTAGCGATTTATTTGTTGCCGTAGATTTAATGGGATCGAACTTGATCCGTGCATCACCAGCGGGATGTTTACGTTCTTTGCAATCTCTTTTACTAATTCAAGAGCAAGTTTTGGCGTTTTTTTGAATTTGTATGCTCCGTGGCTTGTCCCAATGGCAACTGCTAACGCGTCTATTCCTGTTTTGTCCACAAAATCAATCGCCTGTTTGGGGTCAGTTAATTTCACTGCTCCCTTAACGTGTTCTTCAATCCCCCCTAGTGTTCCAAGTTCTGCTTCAACACTCACTCCAAAGCCATGTGCGTACTTTACAACCTTTTTTGTTAACTCCACATTTTTCCTAAACGATTTGTTAGAGGCATCAATCATTACTGAACTAAACCCAAGGCCAATCGCCTTTTTTACCGTTTCAAGACTGTCCCCGTGGTCAAGGTGCATAACAATTGGTAAATTAGAATTTTCTTCAAGTGCTGCAAGCACAAGGTGCTTTATGTAAACCAAATTAGTGTATGCTAAGGCGCCTTTACTGGCTTGTAGGATCACCGGGCTCTTTGTTTTTTGCGCCGCAAGCATTATTGCTTGAATCTGCTCCATATTGTTTACATTAAAGCCGCCCACTGCGTACTTTTTCTTTTTAGCTTCTCCAAGAACTTGTTTTAATGTTGCAATTGGCATTTATCCACCGCTAGTTAAATGCTTATATTGAAACTAGTAATAAAACATTTTGGTTCGCGCTAATTTTTGTTTTGCCGGTTTTTACATAGATATTTAACGGTTTTCTCGCGAAATCTTTTGCTATGTTAAATATTAACCTCATTAGAGAGGATCCTGCAGCAGTAAAGAAAAACCTGGAAAAAAGGCGCAATCCAGAGTATATTAAATGGCTTGATGACCTTGTAAAAAAGGACGCGGCTTGGAGAGCTCTTAAGCAGGAATCTGATAAGATTCGTGCCAGGCGAAACGAAATAACCCGCGAAATAAAGGAAGCCAAAAACCGGGGCAAGGACACAAAAAA